>NZ_JBXWCS010000009.1:0-251056 GCF_057320385.1 Enterobacter cloacae complex sp. 394F7
GAACCGCACGGCGATGGCGCATCAACCGCTTCGCTATGCAGGGCAGTACGCTGACGGTGAAACGGGGCTGCATTATAACCTGTTCCGCTACTACGACCCGCAGATCGGGCGGTTTATTGTGCAGGATCCGATTGGGCTAGCGGGGGGATTAAATCTCTACCAATATGCTCCAAACCCTCTCAAATGGATAGATCCGTTAGGCTTAATGAAGTGCATGGGCGTTAGCGAGTCTGGTCATCATGTACCTGCTGTCCGCAAATCAAAAGGGCGGCCATTTGAAATTTCTAGATCAGATAAAACTCGTCCTACATTATTCCCTAGGGGAGAAAACCCAGAACATGATCATTGGCGATTACATGATGCGGAAAGAGATACAATAGGGCCAAGACAAGGTGATTTTCCTGGTTCAGATAAAGAGTTATTTGATGCTTACAGGAGAGCGTATTCCAAATTAGATGATATCAAAGTTGATGTTAAGTCTCCAAACGGAACCTATTCGTTAGGTACTAATGTGACGCCAGTTAAAGCCGTTGATTTAATAGAGGTCTGGCTAAAAGAACAAGGGTTAATGTAATGAGTAATAATAAGTTAGCTGAAGTTGAAAATTTTTTGTCCTCTGCATCAGTTTTTGATTTTCTCAAAACATTAGATGCAGACAGCGCCTTGGATTCTAGAGATGAGCCAGAATTCGATGATGCATGGATGAAAGAGTTTAACTCATTTAAAAATGAAAGTTTTGATGCGGATGATATTGAATATATCAATTCCGTGCGAGAAAAAGCATTTAAGCTATCATTCAGAGTAATTCATAATTCTGAAATATCATCACGCATATCAGATGATTTTGAATTAATTGCTAAAAGCGTTGTTGTTGGAAAGGATAATAACTGGGCCATCAGTTATCTATGGTCTTCGTATAAAGGTGGAAAGTTCCCACAATAAATGACGAGCCGGGAAAAGGTGTATTTTCCCGGCTGGTTTATTACTGAGTTCTATTTAAGTAGGCGAAGTGTGAATATTTTTCATCTACTTAACAATTTTTTATCTTTATGATTTTCTCGCTCAGGATCACCATTTAATTGATGCCTGCGATAAAATGCTTCATTTGAATCCTACTGTTATAATTCTATTTCCGAGAGCTTCATAGTGGTATGCCACATGTTGACTACGCACCAAATATGAGGAGTAAAGGACATTGTTGAAAAAATAGAGCGTTTTGGAGCGAAACCGGCATCATTACCATTAGATGAACTGAAAAAGAGTTTAAATACATTAGAAACATCAACAGGGCCAATTCCTGAAAGTTATCGTGCCTATTTACTTCATTTTGGCGTTTCTGTTCTTTTTGATGTAAATATTGTTTTCAAGGCGTTACAACCATCTCCGTGGTCTGATGAGCAAGGAAACGATACGCTTGAGTCTTTGTACGGCCTTGCAGAATCGGGTAAAGAATATACTGTCTTTGAAATGTCTGATACATACCGGAATGGTTTTCGCGATCAATGGTTACCGATAGGAGCTTCGTCTGCTGATAATCAAATCTGTCTTTGCCTCAAGGGAGATATGTCGGGAGAGATTTGGTTTTGGGATCACGAGTCTGATCCAATATTCAATGATTCAGTAGTGACCTCCGGGCTGACGAAAATAGCAAACTCCTTCGATGAGTTTGTTGATATGCTTACTGTTCAGATTGATAAAATAGATGCATCAGGTGTAATTAAAGTCGATCTTGATTTTTAATAAAAAAGTACTTGCGGTGATCCTGATGAAACCCATCCATTGCTGTAAGGTGGGCGTAGCTGGTGCAGGAAACATCACAGCAACAACATCCGCTTATGAATTAACAAACGCTATTTGTTCCGATCAACTCATAGAAGACAAACTTGTGATCGTGCTTAATTATGACGCCGCAAAAAAATTGGCATCAGAGAATATCACGTGGTCATTCCTGTAGCAAAAGACTCTAAATCCCTTGGAAAGTATCTAAAGGAAGTGTTTGATGGCAGTGATATACCTCTGGAATTACCATAACGCTTTATCTGCTATATGACTGGCTTTGTTGTCATCCTTTCTGATGATTCCAGGCGAGCCATGCCGAGTAGACGACACACATATTATTCATGCGTATAAATCCTTTTTCTTAGCACATCGCATAATGTCCTCCTGATCGAACAGGATGCGGCTTTAAGAGCTGCATTGCCGGGTGGCGGCTACGCCTTACCTGCGAAAACCAATCATCAATTGCCATCATCAAACAAACCCGCCTCGACACTCACCGTAGGCCCGTGCAAGCGTAGCGCCGCCGGGCGCAGTCGTGCCTCCGATTAAGCAGATTGCTGCCGCCATTCCCTGACATGGTCAATCAGGGCGCGGAGCTTTGGCGCAATATTGCGACGCTGAGGGAAGTACAGATAAAAGCCAGGAAAATGGGGAAGAAAATCATCAAGCAATGATACAAGCTGACCACCTTCAATATACGGCTTGAATGTTTCCTGAGTGGCAAGCGTTATGCCGCCACCGGCAAGAGCCAGCCTCAGCATCAGACGCAGATCGTTAGTTGTAATCTGCGGTTCAATCGCCAGATCGAACGCTTTCCCATTCTCTTCAAATGGCCAGCGATAAGGCGCAACATCCGGGGCTGGTCGCCAGCCAATGCACCGATGATGCATCAGCTCACGCGGGTGAACGGGTATGCCGTTGGCAGCGAGATAGGAGGGAGAGGCAACCACCATTTCACGTTGCTTTCCGGTAAGCGGAATAGCAATCATATCTTTTTCAATGACTTCTCCGAGCCTCACGCCAGCATCGTAGCCTGCTGCCACGATATCAAACTCCTCATCCGTGACAACAATATCAAGCGTCACCGCTGGGTTCGCTGCCGCAAACGAGGCGATTAGCGGACCCGAAAGAAATTCTTCCGCAATCGAGGTCACAGCGATCCTGAGAAGGCCACGTGGCATATCGTCAGAAGCCATATCATCGAACGCGGCTTCAATACCGGCTACCGGTAATGACAGAGATTTATGCAGCCGTTCGCCCGCTTCCGTTAAATTCACTGAGCGTGTTGTGCGCATGACCAGCATTGTCCCAAAGGCATCCTCAAGCCGTCGTATTCCCTGACTGACCGCCGAACGGGTAACGCCCAGCCGTGCCGCGGCCTTACTGAAACTATGCTCTTCTGCCACCGCGATGAAAACGGGTAAAAGGTTAAGATCAATCTTCATTGTTTAACGCTGCTAACCAGTGAGTCCAGTGAGAGCAGGATACTGGAACTAATCGAGAGGATCTATTATCTCTTCGAACTCAACTGAAGGAGAGCATCATGAATAAAGTGATATTAATTACCGGCGCATCAAGTGGTATTGGAGAAGGCATTGCCAGAGAGCTTGGAAAAGCTGGCGCGAAGGTTTTACTGGGAGCACGCAGAGTGGAGCGTACCGAGGCGATTGCCGCAGAAATTTGCAGTGCGGGTGGTATCGCGAAAGCCCAGCAGCTGGATGTCACAAACCGACAGTCTATGGCTGACTTCGTACAGGCCGCGCTGGATAACTGGGGCCGTGTAGATGTTCTTATCAACAATGCGGGCGTTATGCCGCTTTCACCGCTTTCGGCTGGCAAACAGGATGAATGGGAACACATCATTGACGTTAATATCAAGGGCGTGCTGTGGGGTATTGGCGCTGTGCTTCCGCTGATGGAAGCGCAGGGATCTGGTCAGATAATAAACATCGGCTCTATTGGTGCACTTTCCGTTGTGCCAACGGCGGCAGTGTATTGTGCCTCTAAATTTGCGGTACGGGCTATTTCAGATGGGTTACGACAGGAAAGCTCGAAAATTCGCGTAACGTGCGTTAATCCTGGCGTAGTGGAAAGTGAACTGGCATCAACCATTACCCATGCGGAAACCATGGCGGCGATGGATGTTTACCGCGCTGTTGCACTTCAACCTGCTGATATTGCTCGCGCCGTAAGGCATATCATTGAGGCACCGGAAAGCGTTGATACAACAGAAATAACCATCAGACCAACCGCGTCTGCAAACTGAAGCACGATTGTAATATATACATCCATTTTAAATTTAATACATCTGGCGGGTATGGTGCCCGGTAACCGCTCGCCTTAACAAAATAATGTACATCACCAATTATCAGGAGAATCATCATGAGAAATATTTTTTCCTTAACTGTAGCGGCAGTTCTGCCTTTCATGACTTTTATTAGTAGCGCCCAGACTATTAGCGCTGTCGACTCAACCATTGACAGTGCTGAGAAAAAAATCTCTTTACTGGCGCAGGAGGAGGGTAAATCCTATGAAATCCTGGGGGCATCTGTTAAAAACAGGGTCTATATGACGGCAAGATTAATTTCTGACAATCCAAAAGAAACCATTCTGACGAAGTGAATAAGTATGGGGAAAGCACCATTAAAAGGGTGCCGAAGCAACACCGCAACAATAGTGTTATTAATCTTATCGCGACTTGACATTCTAAGGAGAATACATGGAAAACGAAACGCTTTACACAGGTGTCTGGGTTACTGAAGATGGATTAATTCGCCATGAACTTTTACCGGATGGACGTTACGATGAAGCACGCGGCACACGGCTTAGTGCCTACCAGGGAGACTATGAAATTCGTCAAAACAGAATCTACTACCAGGACGACTCCGGTTTTACCGCTGATGGGATCTTTGTCAGTAATGACGAACTTCATCACGCCGGAATGGTGCTTTTCCGTCAGAAGTAAATATTTTTTCCATAAAGTGTGAAATAGGTTTTAATACATCATAAAGATGCATGCTTTGCTGAGTCAAAGCCATCGCCATAATGGCAATGGACTGCCTGTTAAAATTCAAATTGTGCCATGTATATTTATTAATCAGGTTTTTTTCCACTTATATAAATATCAGGACGCGTAATAGTCCATGCATAGTTTTCTCTGTTTACCGGCTCGTAGCCAAATTTTTCATAAAGCCATGGCGCTGTGGTTGTAAATAACATCACCCTGCGGAGCCGATCAAAAATGGGATGACTATGTATGCATTCCATAACCCATCTTCCGAGCCCTTCACCCTGATATTCTGCAAGTACATAAACATCGCAAAGGTAGGCGAAGGTTGCGTAATCTGTTATCAGGCGAGCAAAACCAATCTGTTTTTCTTTATGGTAAACGCCAAAGTTAAGGCTGTTTTCGACTGACGCAGAGACAATATCCAGAGGAATGCCTTTTGCCCAGGTCGATCTCGTTAAATATCGATGGATGGCCTGTACATCCAGTTTTTCTCTGTCTGTACTCACCAGGTAGTTATTCTTACTCCATTCATATTTCTCTGAAATATTCACTTTTGTCCTGTCCGTAAGTGAGTGGGAAATCTACCTTATCATTCGCTATCGAAATTGTAATGCCTCAATCGCCCGGGATTATCAGCCGCTACCTGGCTCAGTGCGCCGGGATATAAGGCTCTTTCACAAACTCCGCCAGCAGCCAGACCATATCGTGCAACAGCCCGGTCAGGTCTTTTGCCACGTCCGCAGGCAGCGTACCGCCCCTTACCGCACGCGTAAGTGCCAGCGCATAATCCACCTGCAACGTCGTCTCCTGCCAGCAGTCCGGCACACAGGAAACGATCTTTTCCCCCGCAATCAGTTGCTCAACCAGATGCGAGGGGAGTTCTGCATCGCAACGTTCACGCAGGCGTTTCAGTACCGTCAGCAGACGCTCGCAAAGGGTGGCATGGGTAAAGGCATCGTCGGTTTCAACCAGCACGCTGACACAGGCGGCGCAGGCATCAACCAGTTCGAACAGATCCGCAGTGTCGGGAAGGGGCAGGTTAATAAGGTGATAAACCGCGCTATCTTCAGCGAGTGCGTAAGAAAATCCAGGGAGAGTCGTCATTGAGCATCCTCTTCAGGTAAAAATGTCGCGTCATGCTTGTGGGTTCCTGGCCCCGGTTACGGTGGTGCCGCAACGCAGGCACTTTACGGCCATGAAGATGTGATGAAAAGCCGCCATCCTGAATTACACAAGGTTACTTCCTGGTTTGCGAGGCGCCTTCCAGAAAGCCCTGCCATTCCTCTCTTTCCAAACACCACCCCCTGCGTTTATGGTGTGACTTACCCTCAACTGGCATCAGATGGCACATATGGCGAGCGAAAAAGAGAACAAAGACTGGGTCAAATTTGCACAAACGCCAGGGAAGATAGAGCGCATTGAGGCGTATTTCAGCGGGCATGGCTATGAGCCACATCGGCATGACACCTACGCGATAGGCAGAACCTTGTCCGGGGTACAGAGTTTTCACTATCGGGGCAGCCAACAACACAGCCTTCCGGGCGGGACGATGGTCCTGCATCCCGATGAAGTGCATGACGGAGAAGCGGGGACGACTGACGGATTTCAGTATCGGATGCTGTATATCGATCCCGCGTTAATTCAGAAAATCCTGGGCGGAAAACCGCTGCCGTTTATTCCCGGCGGGATCACGTCCGATCCCCGGCTTTTCGCGGCGACGGAATCCCTGCTCAAAGCGCCAGAGGAAGCTGTTGATACGCTGGAAGAAGAGGATGCGCTCTACGATCTGGCCAGCACGCTGGCCATTGTGGGAGGGCAACGCGTTCGACGATGCGCATTCGATTATCGTCGCGCAGAGCGTGCACGCGAGTATATACAAACCGAGTTTAGCCAGAACATTACGCTGGAGACATTATCCGCCGTCAGCGGCAGGGATCGCTGGAGCCTGAGCCGGGATTTTCGCGCACTTTACGGAACAAGCCCGTATCGCTATGTAACGATGCGCCGTCTTGAATATTGCCGACGTTTGATAGAGAAGGGGCTGTCGCTTGCTGAAGCTGCCGTTGAAGCCGGGTTTTCCGACCAGAGTCATATGACTCGCCAGTTTATAAAAACGGTGGGGATCTCGCCGGGACGCTGGCAAAAATTCATTCAAAACAGCCGTGCCTGAGTTGCACGATCGTTCAAGACTGGCGCAACGGCCTTACTCTATCCTGATGACTTCTCAACCATAGGGAGTGTCACCATGTATCAACCTGTTAATCTGGAACATAAATTTTCCCTCTTTGACGCGCACTGGCAGCCGAAAGTCATCGCACAGATGAATGACTACCAGTTTAAGATTGTGAAAATTGAGGGAGATTTTATATGGCACTCGCATCCTGAAACCGATGAAGCATTCATCGTTGTCGAGGGTGTGTTACGTATTGATTTTCGTGACGGGCATGTGCTCGTCAATCCGGGGGAACTGTACGTGGTGCCAAAAGGTGTAGAGCACAAAACCTCTGCAGAGGGGACGGTAAAAATGATGATGATAGAACCTTGCGGCGTCCTTAATACCGGGCACGAAGGCGGGGAACGCACCGCCGAGAATGATGTCTGGATTTGACGCCAGAAGCTGTCTTGCCGGATGGCGGTTACGCCGTATCCGACCTACAAAAACCACCAACCAAACCGGCCGCTACTCCTCGCTTATCATCGTCAAGAACCGCTTCACCGTCCGCGAGCGTTCAAAGCGCCGCCAGCACAGCGCGATATCGGTATAAAGCTCCGGTGAGCTCAGCGCGTGGTAGGTGACATTCGGCGGAGAAATGGCCGCCATTGACTTCGGCACCAGCGCGAATCCGCCGCCAGCAGAGACCATGCTCAGGGAGGACGAGAGCTGAGACGACTGCAGCGCGTGCTGTACGTCTATTCCGGCCCGTTCGCAACAGCTGTAAACCCGGTCGAACAGGCCGGGCGCGACCTCCTGCGGGAACAACACCACTGGCGTATCCCGGAGCTGCTCCAGCGCCAGATCGCCGCTTGTTGCGAGCGGATGGTCGCGATGCAGTGCCACCACCATCGGCTCCCGGTCGAGGATTTTTAACTCGAATGCCTTGCTGCTCTCACACGGCAGCCGCACGAAGGCGATATCCAGTTCCCCCTCCGCCAGCATCGCCGTCAGAGAAGACATATTGGCCTCCACCTGGTGTACCTGCACCGCCATGTTCTGTACCTGAAACTGACGAATGAGCGCGAAAATTTTGGGATGAAAAGCATCTGAACTGGTGATGCCAATCGACAGGTTGCCGTTCAGACCGCGCGCGATGCCGCGGGCTTTCTCCAGCGCGGCGTCGCTCAGCGCCAGGATCTTACAGGCGTCCTCGTAGAAGGCTTCTCCCGCTTCGGTTAGCTCCACACCTCTCGTCAGACGCCTGAACAACGGCGTGCCCACTTCCTCTTCGAGCCGTTTGATCTGCTGACTCAGAGGAGGCTGTGAAATACCCAGCGCTTTGGCCGCCCTGGTGAAGTGTCGCTCGCGTGCAACCGCGACAAAATACCGCAGATAACGAAGTTCCATATCAAAAACGTCTCAAACCAGCATGGATTCTATATTGGAACTCTCTGCTGAATCGGGTCAACATTTATTTAACCTTTATAAATTAAGTTGAAGAGGACGAGCATGATGATGTACTCATCTGCCTGCGACTGTGAGGCGAGCTTATGCGAGACCCTGCGCGGGTTCTCCGCTAAGCATCCTGACAGCGTGATCTATCAGACATCGCTAATGAGCGCCCTGCTAAGCGGCGTCTACGAGGGGGACACCACCATCGCCGATCTGCTGGCACATGGTGATTTTGGTCTGGGCACCTTCAACGAGCTGGACGGCGAAATGATTGCCTTCAGCAGCCAGGTGTACCAGCTGCGCGCCGACGGCAGCGCACGCGCCGCGAAGCCAGAGCAGAAAACGCCGTTCGCGGTGATGACCTGGTTCCAGCCGCAGTACCGCAAAACTTTTGATGCGCCGGTCAGCCGTCAGCAGATCCACGACGTGATCGACCAGCAAATCCCCTCGGATAACCTGTTCTGCGCGCTGCGCATCGACGGTAACTTCCGCCACGCCCACACCCGTACCGTACCGCGTCAGACGCCGCCATACCGCGCGATGACCGACGTGCTGGACGACCAGCCGGTGTTCCGCTTTAACCAGCGCGAAGGGGTGCTGGTTGGGTTCCGCACGCCGCAGCATATGCAGGGCATCAACGTGGCCGGCTATCACGAACATTTCATTACCGACGACCGTCAGGGCGGGGGACATCTGCTGGATTACCAGCTGGAGAGCGGCGTGCTCACCTTTGGCGAAATACACAAGCTAATGATTGACCTGCCCGCCGACAGCGCGTTTTTACAGTCCAACCTTCACCCCAGCAATCTTGATGCAGCGATCCGTTCCGTCGAAAACTAACAGGAGAACTACCGTGAACAGTGAGAAACAGTCACGTCAGTGGGCGCACGGCGCCGATATGGTTGTCGGCCAGCTGGAAGCGCAGGGCGTGAAGCAGGTGTTCGGGATCCCGGGGGCGAAAATCGACAAAGTCTTTGACTCCCTGCTGGACTCGTCCATTGAGATCATCCCGGTGCGCCACGAGGCGAATGCGGCGTTCATGGCAGCGGCGGTAGGGCGTCTGACCGGCAAGGCCGGGGTGGCACTGGTTACCTCCGGGCCGGGCTGTTCCAACCTGATCACCGGCATTGCCACCGCCAACAGCGAAGGCGACCCGGTGGTGGCGCTGGGCGGAGCGGTGAAGCGGGCGGATAAAGCCAAACTGGTGCACCAGAGCATGGACACGGTTGCCATGTTCAGCCCGGTCACCAAATACGCAGTGGAAGTCAGCTCTCCGGATGCGATTGCTGAAGTGGTATCGAATGCGTTTCGTGCCGCCGAGCACGGCAGGCCGGGGGGCGCGTTCGTCAGCCTGCCGCAGGATATTGTTGACCAGCCCGCCACGGGCGCGATTTTACCGGCCAGCGGCCCGGCGCTGATGGGCCCGGCTCCCGAATCGGCCATTAACGATGTGGCGAAGCTCATCGACAAAGCCAAAAACCCGGTGATCCTGCTGGGGCTGATGGCGAGCCAGCCTGCCAACAGCGCGGCGCTGCGTAAGCTGTTGGAGAAAAGCCGCATTCCGGTCACCAGCACCTATCAGGCCGCCGGGGCGGTGAACCAGGAGCACTTCACCCGCTTTGCCGGACGCGTCGGACTGTTCAATAACCAGGCGGGCGACAGGCTGCTGCATCTGGCGGATCTGATTATCTGCATCGGCTACAGCCCGGTGGAGTATGAGCCTTCCATGTGGAACAGCGGCGACGCCACGCTGGTGCACATTGATGTGCTGCCGGCCTATGAAGAACGCAATTATGTACCGGATCTCGAGCTGGTGGGGGATATCGCCGAAACGCTGAACCTGCTTGCTAACCGGATCGATCACAAGCTGGAGCTGAGCCAGCGTGCGTCAGAGATCCTGGTCGATCGCCAGCATCAACGCGATCTGCTCGATCGCCGCGGTGCCTCGCTCAACCAGTTTGCCCTGCATCCGCTGCGTATCGTGCGGGCCATGCAGGACATCGTGAATAACGACGTGACTCTGACCGTCGACATGGGCAGCTTCCACATCTGGATCGCCCGCTACCTCTACAGCTTCCGGGCGCGTCAGGTGATGATCTCCAACGGTCAGCAGACCATGGGCGTTGCGCTGCCGTGGGCTATTGGCGCGTGGCTGGTCAACCCCGGGCGCAAAGTGGTCTCGGTGTCCGGCGACGGCGGCTTCCTGCAGTCAAGCATGGAGCTGGAAACCGCTGTGCGTCTTAATGCCAACGTGCTGCACATCATCTGGGTGGATAACGGCTACAACATGGTCGCCATTCAGGAAGAGAAAAAATACCAGCGCCTTTCCGGCGTGGAGTTCGGCCCGGTCGATTTCAAAGCCTATGCCGATGCCTTTGGCGCCAGGGGTTTTGCCGTGGAGAGCGCCGATGCCCTTGAACCGACGCTGCGTGCGGCGATGGATGTGAATGGCCCGGCCGTGGTGGCTATTCCCGTCGACTACAGCGATAACCCGCTGCTGATGGGCCAGCTCCATCTCAGCCAGATTTTGTGACTCACTATAAGGACAGAGAAATGCAAAAAGTTGCTCTCGTAACCGGCTCAGGCCAGGGGATTGGTAAAGCGATTGCGCTGCGCCTGGTGAAAGATGGCTTTGCTGTCGCTATCGCCGACTATAACGATGAGACGGCGCGAGCCGTTGCCGATGAAATCATCCGTAACGGCGGTAATGCCATCGCCGTGAAGGTGGATGTCTCTGACCGCGACCAGGTGTTTGCGGCAGTTGAGAAAGCCCGCACCGCGCTGGGCGGTTTCAACGTGATTGTGAATAATGCCGGGATTGCGCCGTCTACGCCCATCGAATCCATCACGCCGGAGATTGTCGACAAGGTTTACAACATCAACGTCAAAGGGGTGATCTGGGGCATGCAGGCCGCGATTGACGCGTTTCGCAAAGAGGGACACGGCGGCAAGATCATCAATGCCTGCTCCCAGGCGGGCCATACCGGTAACCCCGAACTGGCGGTATACAGCTCCAGTAAATTCGCGGTTCGTGGCTTAACCCAGACCGCAGCACGGGATCTCGCGCCGCTGGGGATCACCGTTAACGCCTACTGTCCGGGCATCGTGAAAACGCCAATGTGGGCGGAGATTGACCGCCAGGTGTCAGAGGCGGCAGGTAAACCGCTTGGCTATGGCACCGAAACCTTTGCCAAACGCATTACGCTTGGCCGCCTGTCCGAACCGGAAGATGTCGCCGCCTGCGTTTCGTATCTCGCCGGGCCAGATTCCGACTACATGACCGGCCAGTCTCTGTTAATCGATGGTGGGATGGTGTTCAACTAAAAACGTAATACTAATAAGCTCTGACATGAGTTTTCCCCTGCCCCCGTGCAGGGGCTTTTTTTTGTCTCCTCCGCCATTGTGCATTACACTGCGCGCTGCAAAACTTTAGTCATGACGATTTGACAGGCGGTAACAGCGATGAACGGTACAATCACAACGTGGTTTAAAGATAAAGGCTTTGGATTTATCAAAGATGAAAACGGTGACAACCGCTATTTTCATGTGATTAAGGTCGCCAACCCTGATCTGATCAAGAAAGATGCGGCGGTGACTTTTGAGCCAACCACCAATAACAAAGGCCTTTCCGCCTATGCGGTGAAGGTGATCCCGGAAAGTAAATACCTCTATATTGCGGGCGAGCGCGTGAAGCTCACCTCCATCAAATCCTTCGTGGTGTTTAGCGAAGAAGAGCCTGCGGATACGGGCATCGACAAAGAGAACGCGGTGCTGTCGGTCGGGCTGCTGATGAACAACATCAAACCGAAATCCGACAAAAAGCCGGGCGAAATGCGCACGGTGAAGAAGCTGGCGATCACCACCTTCCAGAACACCACGCTGATCTTTACCGAAGATGAAATCGATATCGATGCCACGGTTAAGCTGCTGAAGTAATTTGTTGCCGGGTGGCGGCTACGCCTTACCCGGCATCAGGCAACTCAGCGTCTTACCGGCGCTCCGTTCGCCACGTAATACGCCGCTGTACTCTTCGCCAGCGGCTCGCGCCCGCGAATGGCATCAGCAATTTTCTCACCGATCATAATGGTGGTGGCGTTCAGGTTGCCGGTGATGATCTGCGGCATGATCGACGCATCCACCACGCGTAACCCTTCCAGCCCGTGAACGCGGCCTTCGCCATCGACTACCGCCATCTCGTCATAGCCCATTTTGCAGCTTCCACACGGGTGGAAGGCGGTTTCGGCGTGGTTGCGCACGAACTCGTCCAGCTGTTCGTCGGTCTGGCACTCAACCCCCGGGCTGATTTCGCGGCCACGGTATTTGTCCAGCGCGGGCTGATGCATGATTTCGCGGGTGATGCGGATCGCATCGCGGAACTCCTGCCAGTCCTGCTCGTGGGACATATAGTTGAACAGGATCGCCGGATGCTGGTGCGGATCGCGCGATTTAATACGCACATGCCCGCGGCTTGGTGAGCGCATCGACCCAACGTGACACTGGAAGCCGTGCTCTTTCACCGCGTTGGAGCCGTTGTAGTTAATCGCCACCGGCAGGAAGTGATACTGAATGTTCGGCCACTCGAACTCCTCGCGGCTGCGGATAAACCCACCCGCCTCGAAGTGGTTGCTCGCCCCCACGCCGGTGCCGCCAAACAGCCACTCGGCGCCAATCTTCGGCTGGTTCCACCACTGCAGGGCAGGGTAGAGGGAGACCGGCTCTTTGCATTCGTACTGGAGATACATCTCCAGATGATCCTGCAGGTTTTCGCCCACGCCGGGCAGGTCATGCACCAGCGGAATATCAAACTGCTTCAGCAGTTCCGCGTTGCCCACGCCGGAGCGTTGCAGGATCTGCGGAGAGGCAATTGCGCCTGCGCACAGCAGCACCTCTTTGTTTGCCGATGCTTTGGACGTGATGGTGCTTTCGCCTTCCAGCCACTCAACGCCCACGGCGCGCTTGCCGTCAAAGAGAATGCGATCGGTCATGGCGTGGGTGCAGATGGTCAGGTTCGGGCGCTGCTTCGCCAGGTCCAGATAGCCGCGCGCGGTGCTGGCGCGTCGGCCCTGCGGTGTGACCGTGCGGTCCATCGGGCCGAACCCTTCCTGCTGATAGCCGTTGAGATCGTCCGTGCGCGGGTAGCCCGCCTGTACGCCCGCTTCCACCATTGCCTCAAACAGCGGGTTCACGCCCGGTTTGGAGGTGGTGACGCTCACCGGGCCGTCGCCGCCGTGGTAGTCGTTCGGACCCACGTCGCGGGTTTCAGCCTTACGGTAGTAGGGCAGGCAGTTGAGGTAGCTCCAGTGCTCCAGACCCGGCTCTTTCGCCCAGTTGTCCAGATCCATCGCGTTGCCGCGCACGTAGCACATGCCGTTGATGAGCGACGACCCGCCCAGCCCTTTACCGCGTCCGCACTCCATGCGGCGGTTATTCATATAGGGCTCTGGCTCGGTTTCGTACGCCCAGTTGTAGCGCTTGCCCTGCAGCGGGAATGCCAGTGCGGCAGGCATCTGGGTGCGGAAGTCAAAGCGGTAATCCGGGCCGCCTGCTTCAAGCAGCAGAACGGTGGTATCCGGATCTTCAGTCAGTCGTGTTGCCAGAACGTTGCCGGCAGAGCCGGCACCAATAATGATGTAGTCAAATTGCAAAAAAACCTCCCGGTTAAAATATGGACTGGAATTTACCCATCTCAACCTGGATGGACTTCACCTGGGTGTAACTCTGGAGCGTCATCACGCCGTTTTCGCGTCCGATACCGGAGTGTTTGTAGCCGCCAACCGGCATCTCTGCCGGGGATTCACCCCAGGTGTTGATCCAGCAAATACCCGCCTCAAGCTGATGAATAGCGCGATGGGCCCGGTTCAGATCGGCCGTCACGATGCCTGCCGCCAGCCCGTAGTCGGTATCGTTGGCGCGGCGGAGAGCTTCTTCTTCAGATTCATAAGTGAGGATGGACATCACCGGCCCGAAGATCTCTTCGCGCACAATGGTCATCTCGTCGGTGGAGTCGGTGAACACGGTCGGAGCGACCCACGCGCCGTTGTCAAAGCCTTCGCCCTTCAGCACGTCGCCGCCGCACAGCACGCGCGCACCTTCCTCTTTGCCTTTGGCGATATAGCGCAGCACATTGTCGCGGTGCGGGAAGCTGACCAGCGGGCCAAAGTTGGTGTTTTCATCGAACAGATCGCCCGCGCGGATGCGGCCCACGCGTTCAACGATTTTCTGCTCAAACGCGGCCTTGAACTTCGCGGGTACGAACACGCGGGTGCCGTTGGTGCAGACCTGGCCGGAGCTGAAGAAGTTGGCCATCATCGCGATGTCGGCAGCGAGATCGAGATCCGCATCGTCAAACACAATCAGCGGGGATTTGCCGCCCAGCTCCATCGTCACCTCTTTCAGGGACGAGGCCGCCGAGTTCGCCATCACCTTTTTGCCGCTGGCGACGCCGCCGGTGAAGGAGACTTTCGCGATGCCCGGGTGTTCGGTCAGGTACTGGCCGGTCTCCGCGCCCACGCCCGGCAGAACGTTAAACACGCCGTCCGGCAGGCCCGCTTCGGTGTAGATTTCCGCAAGCTTCAGGGCGGTGAGGGGGGTGACTTCGCTCGGCTTGAAGATCATCGCGTTGCCCGCCGCCAGCGCCGGGGCGGATTTCCACAGGGCGATCTGGATCGGGTAGTTCCACGCGCCAATACCCGCCACCACGCCCAGCGGCTCGCGACGGGTGTAGACGAAAGAGGTATCGCGCAGTGGGATCTGGCTGCCTTCCAGCGCCGGGATCAGCCCCGCGTAGTATTCCAGTACGTCCGCACCGGTGACGATATCCACGGTTGAGGTTTCCGAATACGCTTTACCGGTGTCGAGGGTTTCCAGCTTCGCCAGTTCGTCGTTCCGCTCGCGCAGGATATCGACGGCGCGACGCAGAATGCGCGAGCGCTCCATGGCGGTCATTGCCGCCCAGATTTTTTGCCCTTGCCGGGCACTCTCGACGGCGCGATCGACATCTTCGCGCCCGGCGGCCTGTACAGTCGCCAGAACGTCGCCGTTAGCCGGGTTAATGGTCTCGAAGGTGCGACCGCTGGTGGCGGATGTATAACCACCATTGATATAAAGCTGCTGTTCTGCCATTCGGGACATAAATTCTCCTCGGTTATTCGGTCGGTAAATGCTGGCTGATAAAGTGGCTGGTGAGCGACTGGGCTACGTTTTTATCCAGCGGTTTGCCGCTTAGCGCGGCGCGCAGCCACAGCCCGTCGATCAGCGCTGCAAGCCCGTAACCCGCCTCCTGCGCCTGTTCACGCGGCAGTTCGCGGCGGAATTCGTACACCAGGTTTGAAAGCAAACGGCGGCTGCTTACCTGTTGCAACCGGTAGAGCATCGGCTGATGCATGCTGCTCGCCCAGAAGGCCAGCCAGGCTTTCATTGCCGCGCTGCTGATCTGGGTTTCATCAAAGTTGCCGCCGACAATCGCCTGCAATCGTTGCTCTGCGCTGCCATCCGGCAGGGCATGCAGGCGGCTCAGAACCGCGTCGCGCAGCTGGCCGGTGATGTCGCGCATGGTCGCTTCCAGCAGGCCATTTTTATCTTTGAAGTAGTGACTGATGATCCCGGTTGAGACTCCCGCCCGACGGGCGATCTGCGCGATGGTTGCGTCATGCATTCCCACTTCATTTATTGCTTCCAGCGTGGCGTTGATCAGTTGCCTGCGCCGGATCGGCTGCATCCCCACTTTGGGCATTTTTGCCACTCCATTCATCAGCGTTGGTTAACCATTAAAGCGGTTTTTGATTGGACGTTCAATATAAAATGTGTCTTAATTGTTGCGGATTTGGATTTTAATAGTTACAAAAACAGTGGGGATACTGGATGACAGATCTTTCGCAAGACAGAGAAAAGGACAAAATCAATCCGGTTGTTTTTTATACATCCGCAGGACTGATTTTGTTGTTTTCCCTGATGACGATCTTCTTTAGCGACTTCTCTGCCGAGTGGATTGGGCGCACCCTGAACTGGGTGTCGAAGACCTTCGGCTGGTACTATTTGCTGGCGGCGACGCTCTATATTGTCTTTGTTGTCTGCATTGCCTGTTCGCGCTTTGGTTCGGTGAAGCTCGGGCCCGAGCAGTCAAAACCCGAGTTTAGTCTGTTAAGCTGGGCGGCGATGCTGTTTGCCGCCGGTATCGGCATCGACCTGATGTTCTTCTCCGTGGCCGAACCGGTCACGCAATATATGCAGCCGCCGGAAGGGGCAGGGCAGACGATGGAGGCCGCGCGCCAGGCGATGGTCTGGACGCTGTTCCACTACGGACTGACCGGCTGGTCGATGTACGCCCTGATGGGCATGGCGCTCGGATACTTTAGCTATCGTTATAATTTACCCCTCACCATTCGCTCTGCGCTGTACCCCATTTTCGGTAAAAAGATTAACGGCCCGATAGGGCACAGCGTCGATATTGCGGCGGTGATCGGCACCATCTTCGGTATCGCCACTACGCTCGGGATTGGCGTGGTGCAGCTCAACTACGGGCTGAGCGTGCTGTTTGATATCCCGGATTCGCTGGCGGCGAAAGCCGCGCTGATCGCGCTGTCGGTGATTATCGCCACCATCTCGGTCACTGCCGGCGTGGATAAGGGGATCCGCGTGCTTTCCGAGCTGAACGTCGCGCTGGCGCTGGGGCTGATTCTGTTTGTGCTGTTTGTGGGCGACACCTCGTTCCTGCTCAATGCCTTAGTGCTGAACGTGGGTGACTACGTGAACCGCTTTATGGGCATGACGCTGAACAGCTTCGCCTTTGACCGCCCGGTGGAGTGGATGAACAACTGGACGCTGTTCTTCTGGGCGTGGTGGGTGGCGTGGTCGCCGTTTGTCGGCCTGTTCCTGGCGCGTATTTCGCGCGGGCGCACCATCCGCCAGTTTGTGATGGGCACGCTGATCATTCCGTTCACCTTTACCCTGCTGTGGCTGTCGGTCTTTGGCAACAGTGCGCTGCATGAGATCATCCACGGCGACGCGGCGTTTGCGCAGGAGGCGATGGCGCACCCGGAGCGCGGATTCTACAGCCTGCTGGCGCAATACCCGGCGTTCACCTTTAGCGCCTCCGTGGCCACCATTACCGGTCTGCTGTTTTACGTCACCTCGGCGGATTCCGGTGCGCTGGTGCTGGGGAACTTCACCTCGAAGCTGAAGGACATCAACAGCGATGCACCAAACTGGCTGCGTATCTTCTGGTCGGTCGCCATCGGCCTGCTGACGCTCGGCATGCTGATGACCAACGGGATTTCCGCCCTGCAGAACACCACGGTGATCATGGGTCTGCCGTTCAGCTTTGTGATCTTCTTTGTGATGGCCGGGCTGTATAAATCGCTCAAGGTGGAAGACTACCGTCGCGTCAGCGCCAGCCGCGATACCGCGCCGCGCCCGCTGGGTGCCCAGGACAGACTGAGCTGGAAGAAGCGTCTCTCGCGCCTGATGAACTACCCGGGTACGCGCTACACCAGCCAGATGATGGAGACGGTCTGCTTCCCGGCAATGGAAGAGGTGGCGCAGGAGTTGCGATTACGCGGTGCCTACGTGGAGCTGAAAAACCTGCCGCCGGAAGAGGGCGAGACCCTGGGGCATCTGGATCTGCTGGTGCATATGGGCGACGAGCAGAACTTTGTCTATCAGATCTGGCCGCAGCAGTATTCGGTGCCCGGGTTTACCTACCGCGCGCGCAGCGGCAAATCGACCTACTACCGGCTGGAGACCTTCCTGCTGGAAGGCAGCCAGGGGAATGATTTGATGGACTACAGCAAGGAGCAGGTGATTACGGATATTCTGGACCAGTATGAACGGCACCTGAACTTTATCCATCTGCACCGGGAAGCGCCGGGGAATAGCGTGATGTTCCCGGATGTGTAAGCGAATCGCATTCTAAATTGATGCCGGGTGGCGGCTTCGCCTTACCCGGCCTACCGCGAGCCAACTTTGTAGGCCTGATAAGCGAAGCGCCATCAGGCTTGTAGCAGCGTCAACACGCTGTCATCCCTTTTGTGCCAGAAGAGGGTGAAACGTGTGCCCTCCGCATATTCTCCAGCCGGGCGCGAAAGCACCAGCACAAGGGTTTTATCATCTAACGCTGCGACTCTCGCACAGTCAAAACCCATGTAAATCTTTACCTGCGGAAACAGCGCTTTAAACAAACTTTCTTTCGCGCTAAACGCGAGCGTCAGCGCCTGTGCAAAAGGGTAGCCTGAACGCGTTAAGCACGCCGCTTCCTGCGCATTGATGATACCGTCCTGGATTTCATGGGCTTCACGGTCGGAAAGGATCGCCTCTGTATCGATACCTACAAGGGCATGAGGATGGTGAACCACAACCGCCATCGCCTGCGTGCCGCTGTGGGTGATGCTACCCGAAAACCCCTCCGGCCAGAGCGGTTCGCCGCTGGGGCCGATGCCGGGAACGGCGTGGCCAGGTAAGGCATGCGCGGCGGCGATGCGGCCCGCCAGATGCTCGGCTTTGCGTTTGCGTCCGGCGTCAGCCAGCTGTGCGTGATGGGGGAGCCAGAGGAGATCGGCGTCGGTGAAGGTGGTGGGGGCGAAGGTGATGCGGTGAACGGTGAGGCTGGCGAGAACGAACGTGCTGTGGGTTGTGTGCATGGTTTTCCCTTCAGTCAGTATTGTGCGGCCTGTTGCCCTCACCCCGGCCCTCTCCCACAGGGAGAGGGGGGAAGTCACTGCCTGTATCAGAATCGGGTATTCACGCTCATATACCACGTGCGGCCTGGCTCATTATAGGTATAAGCCCCTGCGCCGTACATATAGGCACCCGTCGAGGTATTCCCGGTGGTCTGGGCATTACCTGCACGCCACTGACGTTTGTCGAAGACGTTATCCACGCCGCCGGTCAGGCTGACGTTTTTAGTCACGTCCCACGTCGCGCTCAGGCCAAGGATGCTATACGGGCTGACCTCGTCTTTCTCTGACCCGGTCACCGGCTGACCTTTGTAATTGTACTTCTTCGGCTGCTGCTTGCCGTACCAGGTGAAGGTCGACTGGAGCGACACATCCTGATGCACCTGCCAGCTCAGGGTAGAGTTCAGCGTGTACTCCGGGATGATCGACAGACGGTCGCCGGTCTCCTTGTTCTTGCTCTGCAACATGTAGGTGATGTTGTTGGTCCAGTTGATGGTATCGCTGACCGGCACGTTCAGGGAACCTTCCAGGCCTTCAACCACCGCTTTCGGCACGTTCTCCCACTGGTAGATATCGGTGGTGACTTTGCTGGTGGAGGTCTGGCCGATTGGCGCATAGCCCGCTTCAATCTTGTTGCGATAGTCGTTGCGGAACCAGGTCACGCCCGCCAGCCAGCCGTCGCGTTTCCACTCCAGACCAATCTCTTTGTTGATGCTGGTTTCGGCTTTCAAATCGTCGTTACCCATCATGTAGCAGCCCACGCCGTCAGAGCTGGCGTAGCAGCCCTGGCCCTTGCTGTATAACAGGTAGTTCGGGTTGGTCTGGTACAGGCTCGGTGCTTTGTAGGCACGCGCAATACCCATCTTCAGGGTGAAATCATCCCCCAGACCTTGCGACAGGTTCAGGGACGGGCTCCAGTTGTTACCCACGATGGTGTGATGGTCGAAGCGCAGCGCCGGGGTCAGCATGGTGCTGTCGGTCAGCTCCATATTGTTTTCCGCAAACAGGGAGAAAATCTCTGCGGAGGTATACGGGCTGCGATCGTCGCTCATCCCTGGAATGGTCCCGCCCTGCAGGGTTTGCGAGAAGGAGGTTGAATCCTTCATGCGCTGCTGGTTCCATTCGGTGCCCAGCGTCAGGTTCTGGTTGACGATGAAATCAATCGGCAGGTTGATCTCACTATGCAGCATGACGTCGGCCAGGTCGGTATCGGTGAATTTATCGCTGTTGAACAGCCCTTCGGTTCCTCCGGCCAGCCCTTCACCCAGACGCGAGTTGCGGGTGTGTTCGTACTGCGCCCAGTTGCTGGTGGTAATGCCGTTATCCCAGCCGCCATTCCACGTGACGGCGAAGTTCTGACGATAGATACGGTTGGTCTCTTTACCGTAGTTCTTCTTCACCAGCGCATTGTCGTTGTTGGTGTTCTGGGTATCACCGGCGTAGAGGTTGTTCTGGCGGCTGTAGCCCGCTTCAAACTCCAGAGACTGCATTGGCGCAAAGTCCCAACGCACCACGCCATTGATGTCTTTGTTTTCTACCCCTTCACGGCCTGCAGGCAGGGTGTTGGCATAGGCGCCGGTACGCTCGGACTGATGGCCCTGGTTGATGTCCCACGCATCGGCCTGGGTTTTGTCGAGGTTACCGTACATGCGGAAGCTGAAGTCGCCGCCCAGCGGGCCGCTCAGGCTGAAGTTGGTGCGTTTTGTGGAACCTTCATCCTTGTGTTCAGGCGCGTTCAGATAGGTGTTCCAGGAGCCGTGCCACTGGTCGTCGAATTTTTTGGTGATGATATTCACCACGCCACCTGCCGCACCGTTGCCGTAACGCGCGGCGGCCGGGCCACGAATCACTTCGATACGCTCAATCATCTCAGGCGGCACCCAGCCGGTATCACCGCGGGTGTCGCGCTCGCCGCGCCAGCCCAGACGAATCGAGTTGCGGCTGGTGACCGGCTTGCCGTCGATCAGGATCAGCGTGTTTTCCGGGCCCATACCGCGGATATCAATCTGGCGGTTGTTACCGCGCTGGCCGCTGGTGGAGTTACCGGTCAGGTTAACGCCCGGCATGGTGCGGATGATTTCAGACACGTCACGCGCGGGCGGATTTTTACGGATCTCATCGGCGGTAATGGTGGAAACCCCGGGCGCCTGCAAATTCTGCTCGGCGGCGGTGATCACCATGGTGTCTTCATGCTGCGCGGAGGCGGTGTTGTCGTCTGCCATGGCAGGCAGCGCGACGCCATAAATCCCTAAATTGACCAGCAAGGCCAGAGAGTGAATCTTCTTATTCATTGGATGTCCCGCTTTTATGGTTTCTTATGAACGCGCTTCCCACAGCGCGGGCATTACGCTATTGCAAATGCAAATAGTTATCAATAATATTATCAATAAAATTTGTCCTGAAACAAAAAAGACTGTTAAACATGAGGTTAGAAGGGTGACGGTGTTAACAACGGGAAGTGAAGCCTGGTGGCAGTCGAAAAACGGCCCGCAATGGGTGCGTGAACAGGGGAAATATCGGGTCACCTTCTGGTGGCGCGATCCGGCGGGAACGCAACACACCTCGGCGGTGAAACGCGTCTGGCTGTATATCACCGGCGTAACCGATCACCATAAAAATGCCCGCCCACAATCCCTCGAACGCATCCCGGATACCGACGTCTGGCAATGGCAGGGCGAGTTCAGCCCCCAGTGGCGTGGCAGCTACTGCTTTATCCCCTCAGAGAATACAGACGATTTTGCGCCCGATGTGTTTCACGGTGAGCAGCCGGATCGCCTGGCGCTGCGCGAAGGCTGGCGCAAGCTGCTGCCGCAGGCGATGTCCGACCCGCTTAATGCCCAGAGCTGGCGAGGCGGGCGAGGGCATGATGTCTCTGCGCTGGAGATGCCCGACGCTCCGGTGCAGCCCGGCTGGGATCGCCCCAATACGCCATACCGGCAGCCGGTCTGCATTGACTGGCAGAGCAAGCGGCTGGGCAACCGTCGTCGCGTCTGGATATTTACCACTGGCGATGACGATCCGGAACGCCCGCTGGCGGTGCTGCTCGACGGCCAGTTCTGGGCCGAGAGCATGCCCGTCTGGCCAGCGCTGACGGCGCTAACCCTCGGACGCAAACTGCCGCCTGCCGTCTACGTTTTAATCGATGTGATAGATATGGCGCATCGCAATAACGAATTGCCCTGTAACCCCGATTTCTGGCTGGCAGTGCAGGAAGAACTTCTCCCTCTTGTAAAACAACACACGCCATTCAGCGACCGCGCAGACCGTACGGTGGTCGCAGGCCAGAGCTTCGGTGGACTCTCCTCGCTTTATGCCGCACTAAACTGGCCGCAGCGTTTTGGCTGCGTGCTGAGCCAGTCCGGCTCTTACTGGTGGCCGCATCGCGGCGGGCAGCAGGAAGGGCTGCTTATCGCGCAACTGAAAGCGGGTGAGAAAACCGCACGCGGCCTGCGCATCGTCCTTGAGGCCGGGCGCAACGAGCCGCTGATTTACCGCGCGAATCAGGCCATTTACGACGAACTGCACACACAGCAGCAGGTTTACTGGCGTCAGGTTGATGGCGGACACGACGCGCTTTGCTGGCGCGGTGGGCTGACGCAGGGGCTGATGACCCTCTGGCAGCCGCTTATTCACTAACGGAGTCTGTATGGAATTCAGCAATCCTTTCGATAATCCGCAGGGGCAGTTTGCTATTTTGCGTAACGATCAGGGGCAGTACAGCCTGTGGCCGCAGCAGTGCGAATTGCCCGCAGGCTGGCGCGTGGTATGCGAAGCGCAATCGCAGGACGCATGCCAGCAGTGGCTGGCCGAACACTGGCAGACGCTCAGCCCCTCTAATTATGCGGGGGAGCATGCATGAACCGTCTGCCGCTTGTTGCCGCCCAGCCGGGCATCTGGATGGCGGAGCAGCTTTCCAGCCTGCCGAACGCCTGGAGCGTGGCACACTACACCGAACTGAAAGGCGATATTGACGCACCGCTGCTGGCAAAAGCCATTGCCGAAGGCATGATGCAGGCCGACACTCTGCGCATGCGCTTCACCGAGGATAACGGTGAGGTGTGGCAGTGGGTGGATGCATCAATGACGCTGCCTGAACCGGAAATCGTGAATGCCGGTTCCCATGACGCCGCCGTGGCGCTGATGGACGCAGACCTTAATCAGAACCTTCGTGTCGACAGCGGTCAGCCCCTGGCGTTTCACCTGCTGATTCAGATCGGTCCGCAACACTGGTACTGGTATCAGCGCTATCACCATTTAGTGGTCGATGGCTTCAGCTTCCCGGCGATTACCCGCCAGATCGCCGCGATTTATGCCGCGTGGAAGAGGGGCGAGCCCACGCCTGACTCCCCGTTTACGCCGTTCGCCGGGGTGGTGGAGGAGTATCAGCGCTACCGCGACAGCGAGGCGTATCAGCGCGACGGCGCCTTCTGGGCTGAGCAGCGCAAACAGCTTCCTTCTCCGGTCTCGCTTTCCTCTGCGCCGCTGCCGGGGCGCGCCGCCACCACCGACATCCTGCGCCTGAAAATCGCCGCCGATGGCCGCGCCTTCAGCCAGCTTGCGCAGGCCGCAGGACAGGTACAGCGCACCGATCTGGCGCTTGCGCTGGTGGCGCTGTGGCTGGGCCGTCTCACCGGACGGCTGGACTACGCCGCCGGGTTTATCTTTATGCGCCGCATGGGCTCCGCTGCGCTGACCGCGACCGGCCCGGTGCTCAACGTGCTGCCGCTGGCGGTGAACATTCATCCGCACGAGAGCCTGCCGGAACTGGCGCAGCGCCTGGCAAACCAGTTGAAAAAAATGCGTCGCCACCAGCGCTACGACGCCGAGCAGATCGTGCGCGACAGCGGGCGTGCCGCGGGTGATGAAGCCCTGTTCGGCCCGGTGCTCAACGTCAAGGTATTCGATTATCAGCTGGACATCGACGGCGTGGAGGCCACCACCCACACGCTGGCCACCGGCCCGGTGAACGATCTGGAGCTGGCATTGTTCCCGGACGAGCTGGGCGGGCTGAGCATTGAGATCCTCGCCAATAAACAGCGCTACGATGAAACCACGCTGGCCCGTCACGTGGCGCGCCTGAATGCGATGTTGACGCAATTTGCCGCTAACCCGGACCTGCGCTGTGGCGAGGTTGAAACGGTCTCAGAGCAGGAATACCAGCAGCTTGCACGCATCAACAATACCGGGCTGGCGCTACCGTCCACCACGCTTGCGGAACTGGTGGCGGAACAGGCGAGCAAAACGCCGGACGCGCCCGCGCTGGCGGATGCGCACATCGAGCTCAGCTATCGCCAGATGCGCGAGCAGGTGGTGGCACTGGCGCATCTGTTGCGTGAGCGCGGCGTGAAACCGGGCGACAGCGTGGCGGTGGCGCTGCCGCGCTCGGTATTCCTGACGTTAGCGCTGCATGGCATTGTGGAGGCGGGGGCCGCGTGGTTGCCGCTGGATACCGGCTACCCGGACGATCGTCTGCGGATGATGCTGGAGGACGCGAAGCCGTCGCTGCTTATCACCACCGACGAACAGCGCCCGCGCTTTAGCGATCTGTCCGTCGTGACGTTTAGTTACAACACACTATTACCGGCTGCGGAGGCTGAACCGCTGCGGCTGGCGAAGCCGGAGCAGACGGCGTACATCATCTTTACGTCGGGCTCGACAGGGCGTCCGAAAGGGGTAATGGTCGGGCATACTGCCATCGTTAACCGTCTGAAATGGATGCAGGATCACTACCCGCTTACGGCGTGTGACGTGGTGGCGCAGAAAACACCGTGCAGCTTTGACGTGTCGGTCTGGGAGTTCTGGTGGCCGTTTATCGCCGGGGCGAAGCTGGTGATGGCCGAGCCGGACGCGCACCGTGATCCTCAGGCCATGCAGCAATTCTTTGCGCACTATGGCGTCACCACTACCCACTTTGTGCCGTCGATGCTGGCGGCGTTTGTCGCCTCGCTGACGCCGGAAAACACCGACTGCTGTAAGAGCCTCAGGCAGGTATTCTGCAGCGGGGAAGCACTGCCGACGGAACTTTGTCGCGAATGGGAGCGGCTCACCCACGTGCCGCTGCATAACCTCTACGGCCCGACGGAAGCGGCGGTGGACGTTAGCTGGTATCCGGCATTTGGACCAGAGCTGGCGGCAGTTGCAGGTAACAGCGTGCCGATCGGTTTCCCGGTATGGAACACCGGGTTGCGGATCCTGGATGCGATGATGCGCCCGGTGCCGTTTGGCGTGGCGGGCGATCTCTATCTCACCGGCATTCAGCTGGCGCAGGGGTATCTGGGGCGTCCGGATCTCACCGCCAGCCGCTTTATTGCCGATCCGTTCGCGCCGGGCGAGCGGATGTACCGTACCGGTGACGTCGCCCGCTGGCTGGACAACGGCGCGGTGGAGTATTTAGGCCGCAGCGACGACCAGCTGAAAATTCGCGGCCAGCGCATCGAGCTTGGCGAAATCGACCGGGCGATGCTGGCGCTGCCTGACGTGGCTCAGGCGGTGGCGCACGCCTGCGTGTTCAACCAGGCGGCGGCCACGGGCGGCGATGCCCGTCAGCTGGTGGGATATGTGGTTTCTGAATCCGGCTTACCGCTGGATCGCGACGCGCTGCTTGCCTCACTCAGATCGCAATTGCCGCCGCATATGGTGCCGGTGGTGTTACTGCAAATCAGCGCGCTGCCGTTAAGCGCAAACGGCAAACTGGATCGCAAGGCGCTGCCGCTGCCGGAGCTGACCAGCAAAACCAGCGGACGCGCACCGGAAAGTGCAACCGAAATTGCCGTCTCGCAGGCGTTTGCGTCATTGCTGGGCTGCGCGGTGAACGACATCGTAGCCGATTTCTTTGCCCTCGGCGGCCACTCGCTGCTGGCGATGCGCCTGGCTGCACAGCTCAGCCGTACGTTCGCCCGCAAGGTGACGCCAGGGCAGATAATGGTCGCCTCTACGGTCAGCAGGCTGAGTGCTCTGCTGGATTCGCCGATAAGCGACGAGCAGGCGCAGCGTCTGGGTTATGAAACCTTGCTGCCGCTGCGCGTAAGCGACGGCCCGACGCTGTTCTGCTTCCATCCGGCTTCCGGTTTTGCCTGGCAGTTCAGCGTGCTGGCGCGCTACCTTAGCCCGCGCTGGTCTGTTACCGGCATTCAGTCGCCGCGCCCGGAGGGGCCGATGCAGCAGTGTGCGGATCTGGATGGGGTGATTGAACATCATCTGACTACGTTACGTGGCCGGCAGCCCCACGGGCCGTATTACCTGTTCGGCTACTCGCTTGGCGGTACGCTGGCGCAGGGGATTGCTGCGCGTCTGCGTGAACAGGGCGAAACCGTCGCCTTCCTGGGTCTGCTGGATACCTGGCCACCGGAAACCCAGAACTGGGCGGAAAAAGAGGCCAACGGACTCGACCCGGCGGTGCTGGCCGAAATTGAGCGCGAGCGACAGGCGTTTATCGCTGCCCAGCAGGGGCAGAGCTCCAGCGCGCTATTCAACGCCATTGAAGGTAACTACGCCGACGCGGTGCGGCTGCTCACCACGGCGCACAGCTCGCGGTTTGACGGGAAAGCAACGCTGTTTGTTGCCGAGCGCACGCGAACGATAGATCCGCAGGTGGCATGGTCGCCGTGGGTAAATGAACTGGAGGTATACAGCCAGGATTGCGCCCATGTGGACATCATTTCGCCGCAGGCGTTTGAGAAGATTGGGCCGGTGTTGCAGAAGATGTTGGGGGAGTGATTTCCCCTCACCCTAACCCTCTCCCACGGGGAGAGGGGGTGGTTTGCTCCCTCTCCCTGTGGGAGAGGGCCGGGGTGAGGGCATCAGCGCGCACGCTTTCCCAGCGGCACCACCAGCGGCGTGCCCGCCACCGGGTCGTCAATAATCATGCAGCGCATGCCGTAGATCCGCTCGATGAGCGCCGGCGTCACAATCTCCTTCGGCGCACCCTGCGCCACAATTTCGCCGTCGCGCAGTGCAATTAAATGCGTGGCATAGCGGCAGGCCTGATTCAAATCATGCAGCACCGCCGCCAGGGTGTAACCCTGCGTGCGGTTGAGATCGCTTAGCAACTCAAGCAGATCAATCTGATGGCTGATATCGAGCCACGTTGTCGGCTCATCCAACAGCATAATGGAGGTCTCCTGCGCCAGCACCATCGCGATCCACGCCCGTTGACGCTGGCCGCCGGAAAGCGTGTCCACGCTCTGCCGGGCAAGGTCGGTAATGCCCGTTGCCTGCATCGCGCGGTTCACCGCGTCTTCATCTTCCTTGCGCCAGCGGGTAAACAGCGGCTGGTGCGGATAGCGTCCGCGTGAGACCAGCTCCTGCACCGTGATGTCTCCCGGCGTGGTGGCGTTTTGCGCCAGCAGCCCGATGCGCCTGGCCACCTCTTTACTGGCAAAGCGCTGGATCTGCTCGCCGTCGAGGAATACGTGGCCTTCAACCGGTGTCATCAGGCGGCTGAGGGTGCGCAACAGGGTCGACTTGCCGCAGCCGTTCGGGCCGATAATCGCCGTGAAATGGCCGTCAGGAATGTTGACGGTTAAGTCATGGGCAACGATTTTTTTGCCGTAACCAAGAGTAAGGCTTTCGCCGCGCAAGCGGGTGGTTGAATCGGTCATTTCTTGCGTGACTCCTGAACGAGCAAGACGATGAGGTAAATCCCGCCAAGGCTGACGGTGACAACGCCCACCGGAAGTTGATAAAGCATAAACAGCCGCTGGGCGCAGAGATCGGCGGCCAACAGTAACATTGAGCCGCACAGCGCCGCCTGGGTTAAGCCCCAGCGGGCCGTACCGCTAAGACGACGCGCAATGTGCGGGGCGACAAGGGCGATAAAGGAGATGGGTCCGGCAATCGCGGTGGAGGCCGCGGTGAGCAACACGGCGACCAGCATCAGCATCAGACGCGAACGCTCAACGCCGACCCCCAGCGCACAGGCGCTGTCGTCACCCATTTCCAGCAGCCGCATGCGCCGCACCAGCAGCAGCGCGGCGATAAACATCAGCAGAATCAATGGCGCGGCTGGCCAGACTTTGCCCCAGGTCAGGCCGTTGAGGGAACCGGCATACCACAGCCCGGCCGACAGCGCCGTTTCCAGCGAAGCCTGCAAGAGCAGCCAGGTATTGAACGCCATCAGCATGGCACGCACGCCGATACCGATAATGATCAGGCGGAAAGTGTCGATACCGTTGCGCCAGGCGAGCAGCCAGATCACCAGCGCGGTCAGTATCCCGCCGGTCATCGCCGTCACGGTGATGGCCGTCAGATGCTGACCAAACAGCACCATCGCGACCAGCACGCCGCTCCAGGCACCGGTGTTGAGACCCATTACATCCGGGCTGCCGAGCGGATTGCGCATCAGCGACTGGAAAATCGCGCCGCTGACGCCAAGCGCGGCACCCACCAGTATCGCCATTGCCACGCGCGGCAGTCGCCACTCCGTCACCACCATCGTGACAGCGCGCGGGGCGCTGCCGGTGAGCGCGTTAAACACCTGGGCCAGATCGAGCGTCACTGCGCCGCTGCACAGGCTTGCGATCGCCAGCATCAGAATGGCGATAACCAGCAGCGAAACGCTGACGATCAAACGACGAGAGGGGGCCATCATGCGTCACCTCCGCGTTTACGTCGTACCAGGAAGATCAGGACCGGCGCGCCGATAAAGGCGCTTACCACCGAAACGCGCAGTTCGCCGGGAACCAGAAGACGCCCGACAACATCAGCGAACAAGAGCAGGGCCGGGGTGGCCAGCAGCGTCACCGGCAGGGACCAGCGGTGATCGGCCCCCACCAGCCAGCGCGACAGATGCGGCATCATCAGCCCGATAAAGGCAATCGGGCCGACCACTGCCGTCGCACTGCCGCACAGCACGGTGATGACCACTAATCCCGTCAACTGGATTCGCGCCACGCGGTTGCCGAGCGCGGTGGCGGTGTCGCTGCCAAGGCTCAGGCTGTTCAGCGCCCGGCTTAAACCGAGTGCTACGGCGGCGGCAATCATCACCGGGATGACCACCACCTTAAGCGTCTCCAGCGTGCGGATATCCAGCGAACCGGCCTGCCAGAAGCGGAGCTGGTCGTAAACATCCGGGTTAAGCAGGGCGATGCCGTTAGATAACCCTTCCAGCACGGCGGCAAGCGCCACGCCCGCCAGCGTCAGACGTACCGGGCTAAGCTGCCCGCCCCCCTGGCTGCCGGTAAAGGCGACAATCAGCGAGGCCGCCAGCGCGCCGCAAAAGGCCATTACCAGTTGTTCTGAAGGAGAGGTAAACCCGAACAGCGCCGCGCCAAGCACAATGGCAAAGCTGGCACCGCTATTCACGCCAAGAATGCCGGGGTCAGCCAGCGGGTTGCGGGTGAGGGTTTGCATAAGGGCTCCCGCAAGGCCCAGTGCGCCACCGGCAAGTAATCCGGCCAGGGTACGGGGCAGGCGGGCATCCAGCACGATGGTGCAGTCGGCGCTCTGACAGGTACCAAAGAGCGCATCAACAATCACGGAGGCGGGCAGCGGTTTCGCACCAACCAGCAGACTGAGCGCCATCGCAAGGATTAACAGCAGCAATAACACGGGCACGGCAACGGCGCGCACCGCAGAAGAAGAGGAAAACGACATAGCAACATCCATGATTTGATAATGATAGTGATTATCGTTATCTATCTTATTTGGCTATGTTAGCATGTGCGCCCATGGAATGGGTAGAAATAGACTCAAGGTCTTGTCATGAATCAAAAATCCTGGCTGATTAACCTCAGCCTGCTGAAGACGCACCCGGCGTATCGCGCCGTGTTTATCGCGCGTTTTATCTCCATTTTGTCCCTCGGCCTGCTCGGCGTTGCCGTCCCGGTACAGATCCAGACGTTGACGCACTCAAGCTGGCTGGTCGGGCTGTCGGTCACCTTAACCGGAGGGGCGATGTTTATCGGTCTGATGATCGGCGGCGTGCTGGCCGACAGGTACGAACGCAAGAAGCTGATCCTGCTGGCGCGCGGCACCTGCGGGGTGGGGTTTGTCGGATTGTGCCTGAACGCAATGCTGCCAGAACCCTCCTTACTCGCCATTTACGCCCTCGGGCTGTGGGATGGTTTCTTTGCTTCGTTAGGCGTGACGGCGCTGCTGGCCGCCACACCCGCGCTGGTAGGGCGTGAGAATCTGATGCAGGCGGGGGCAATTACCATGCTCACCGTCCGTCTTGGCTCGGTGATATCGCCGATGGTGGGCGGCCTGCTGCTGGCCACCGGTAACGTGGCGTGGAACTACGGCCTCGCGGCTGCGGGGACGTTTATTACCACCTTAACCCTGCTGCGTCTGCCGCTTCTGCCACCGCCGCCGCAGCCGCGGGAGCATCCGCTGAAATCGATGATGGCGGCGATCCGGTTTCTGTTCAGCAACCCGCTGATTGGTGGTATTGCGCTGCTCGGTGGTCTGCTGACGATGGCGAGCGCCGTACGCGTGCTGTATCCGGCGCTGGCGGGGGTGTGGCAGATGAGCGCCTCAGAGATTGGCGTGTTGTACGCCGCCATTCCGCTCGGCGCGGCGTGTGGTGCGCTAACCAGCGGCAGGCTGGCGCAGAGCGCGCGTCCAGGGTTGATTATGCTGTTGACGACACTGGCATCGTTTATCGCGATGGGGTTCTTCAGCCTGATGCCGGTCTGGGCGTTGGGTGTGCTGTGTCTGGTTCTCTTCGGCTGGCTGAGCGCCATCAGTTCTCTGTTGCAGTACACCCTGATCCAGACCCAGACGCCGGAGGGGATGCTCGGGCGCATCAACGGCCTGTGGACCGCGCAAAACGTGACGGGCGATGCCATTGGCGCGGCGATCCTCGGTGGGCTGGGGGCCGTCATGACGCCGGTGGCTTCGGCGAGCACCAGCGGGTTTGTGTTAGCCGTTGTAGGTGGGATCCTGTTAATGGTATTAGCAGAGTTGCGCCGCTTCAGGCAGGAGGTTGTATTGAACGACGGTGCGGCCTGATGCCCCCACCCCGCCCCTCTCCCACGGGGAGAGGGAGGGAAAATGCCTACTTAAACAATGTATTTAATCTCTCTAACACCAGCATCGCGCTGTAATAATCCAGGCGGAACGTCTCCGTTCCCAGTGCCCACACGCGTTTATTCTTCACCGCAGGCAGGTGAGCCAGCAGCGGGTTGGCGTAAATCGCCTCAACGTCTTTTTGATCGCCGGCAAACAGGAACAGGCCTTCACCGTTCAGCCCGGTAGCCAGATTTTCACCGCCTAACTGGATGATGTCGTGACGTTTGCCCTGACTTTTTGAGGTGTGCAGCCCGGCAGGCAGTTCGGCCAGGGTAAAGCCTAACTGGTGCAACAGCTGGCCCTGGGCAGACTCCGCGGTCCACAGGTTAGCGCTGTGCGCGGCAGCAGTGTACACAATGGCGTTCACCGGTTGCGGCGGCAGCGTCATCTGCTGTTTCACCTGCGCGAGTTGTTTATCGAATGCTGCAATGCGTTCGGCGGCCTGTTTTTCCTGTCCGGTTATCGTGCCTAGCTGCTTCAGCAGTTCCTGCCAGCTTTTGTCGTCGTAGTTGATGATGAGCGTCGGCGCGATGGCGGAGAGCTGATCGTACAACGCCAGGGCCGAATCTCCGCCGGTCGCGCTAATCAGAATCAGATCCGGCATCTGCGTCGCCACCGCTTCCGCACTCGGCTCACCAATGTACAGGCGCGCCACGTTGCGCTGTTTCGCCATATCACCCCACTGACGTAAAAAGCCCTGCGCATCCGCCACGCGGTTATTGGGCGTGGTCGCCCCGCTGGCCACTACCGGAGCGTCAATCGCCAGCAATGAGCCGGTCAGGGTCACGCTGGTGGAGACAATGCGCGTGGGTTTGCTCTCCAGGGTATGCACGCCGCGGCTGTCGGTTACCTGACGCGGCCAGTCGGCGGCGATGGCTGAGGTTAGTCCTAAAACAAAACATCCCGTTAAAAGAAGGGCATTACGGCAAACGGCGGGGAATTTCACAACGCGGCATCCTGTTCTCTTTGAAGTTAATGCTTCTCATTTTCATGATTGCGGCGAGGGGATGCAAGCGATACTCGCACAAGATGTTCGCTCTGCGGTTGACACCGGCGCGATGTGGGATTAGGTTAGCCAACGAAAATATAAATGATAATCATTATTGCTTCTTTTATCATTTTATGGAGGATGATATGGATACGTCCCTGGCTGAGGAAGTTCAGCACACCGCGACCACGCTGCCATCAGACAGCTTTTTCTTTATGTCGCCTTACCGCAGTTTTACCACGTCAGGCTGTTTTTCCCGTTTCTCTGAACCCGCCGAGGGCGGTGATAACCCGTCGGGGGCCTTCCAGCAGAAACTGGCTCAGGCTTTCCGCAACGCGAAGGCCAGCGGCATTGCCCATCCCGTGATGGTGGGTGCCATCCCGTTCGATACCCGCAAGCCCTCATCCCTGTTTATTCCGCAGCACTGGCAGACCTTTTCGCGCCCGGCGCGTCAGCAGTCCGCGCGCTATTTTTCTGCTTCTCAGACGTTGAACGTGGAAACCCGCACTGAGATCCCGCCGCAGCCCGTGTTTGAAGAGATGGTTGCCCGTGCGGCAGCGCTCACCGCCACGCCACAGGTGAACAAAGTGGTGCTGTCGAGGCTGATTGATATTGCGACGGATAAAACGATTGATAGCGGCGCGCTGATGGAGCGACTGATCGCCCAGAATCCGGCCAGCTTCAACTTCCATGTGCCGCTGGAAGATGGCGGCGTGCTGCTGGGCGCGAGCCCGGAACTGCTGCTGCGTAAAGAGGGGACACACTTTAGCTCTCTGCCGCTGGCGGGCTCTGCGCGTCGTCAGCCGGATGACGTGCTGGATCGCGAGGCGGGTAATAAGCTGCTGGCCTCCGAGAAGGATCGCCACGAGCACGATCTGGTGACCCAGGCGATGAAAGCCATTCTGGCACCGCGCAGCCATCATCTCAGCATGCCAGCTTCCCCGCAGCTGATCACCACCCCAACGCTCTGGCATCTGGCGACGCCAGTGGAAGGGGAGGCCCGTGAAAATGAGAACGCCCTGACCTTGGCCTGTCTGCTGCACCCGACGCCTGCGCTGAGCGGTTTCCCGCATCAGGCGGCAAAAGAGCTGATTGCCGGGCTGGAGCCGTTCGACCGCGAACTGTTTGGCGGCATCGTTGGCTGGTGTGACAGCGAAGGCAACGGCGAGTGGGTGGTGACCATCCGCTGCGCGCGTTTGCTTAAAAATCGCGTTCGCCTGTTTGCCGGTGCGGGCATTGTGCCAGCCTCCTCCCCGGTGGGCGAGTGGCGCGAAACCGGGGTGAAGCTCTCCACCATGCTCAACGTTTTTGGTTTGCACTGAGGAATCATCATGACCATCCCCTTTACCCGTTGGCCTGAGGAGTTTGCCCGGCGCTACCGTGAAAAAGGCTACTGGCAGGATCTGCCGCTGACCCACATTCTGACCGACCACGCGGAGAAAGATACCGTCGCCATTATTGACGGTGAACGTCACCTGACCTGGCGCGCGTTCAACCAGGCGGTGAATAACCTGGCCTCCGTCCTGCAGGGGCAGGGCGTGCGTCGTGGCGAGACCGCGCTGGTTCAGCTCGGCAACGTGGCTGAGTTTTACATCACCTTTTTCGCGCTTCTGCAGGTGGGTGTGGCTCCGGTGAACGCGCTTTTCAGCCACCAACGTAACGAGCTGAACGCCTACGCCGCACAGATCAAACCCGCGCTGCTGATTGCCGACCGCGAGCACGCCCTGTTTGCAGGCGATGATTTCCTGAACCGTTTTGTGGATGAACATCGCTCTGTGCGTGTTGTCCTGCTGCGTGGCGATAACGGCGCACATGCCCTGGAGGCGGCCATCGCCCACCCGGCGACCCATTTCATCCCCAACCCCACGCCTGCCGACGAAGTGGCGTTCTTCCAGCTTTCAGGCGGCAGTACCGGCACGCCAAAACTGATCCCGCGTACGCATAACGATTACGACTACAGCATCCGTCGCAGCAACGAAATTTGCGGCATTACCGCGGATACCCGCTATCTGAATGCGCTACCGGCGGCCCATAACTACGCCATGAGTTCCCCGGGTTCGTTAGGGGTATTCATGGCTGGTGGCTGCGTGGTGCTGGCGCACGATCCGAGCGCCACGATCTGCTTCCCGCTGATTGAACGCCATCAAATTAACGTCACCTCGCTGGTACCCCCGGCGGTCAGCCTGTGGCTGCAGGCGATTGCCGACGGCGCGGGCAATGCGCAGCTTAAATCGCTGAAGCTGCTGCAGGTGGGGGGCGCACGCCTCTCCGCCACGCTTGCCGCGCGTATTCCGGCGGAAATTGGCTGCCAGCTACAGCAGGTGTTCGGCATGGCGGAAGGGCTGGTGAATTACACCGCTCTCGACGATACCCCGGAGCGCATCATCCACACCCAGGGCCGTCCGATGTGCCCGGATGACGAAGTGTGGGTGGCGGACGAGCAAGGCAACCCGCTGCCGCGTGGCGAAACAGGACGTCTGATGACCCGTGGGCCGTACACCTTCCGCGGCTATTTCAACAGCCCGGAACACAACGCCAGCGCCTTTGATGCCAACGGTTTTTACTGCTCCGGCGATCTGATTGCCATCGACGAGCAGGGGTACATCACCGTGCAGGGGCGCGAGAAAGATCAGATCAACCGCGGCGGGGAGAAGATCGCCGCTGAAGAGATCGAAAACCTGCTGCTGCGCCATGAGGCGGTGATCCACGCCGCGCTGGTGAGCATGGAGGACAGCCTGTTGGGCGAGAAAAGCTGCGCGTTTCTGGTGGTGAAACAGCCGCTGCGCGCGGTTGAGGTGCGTCGCTTCCTGCGCGAGCAGGGCGTTGCCGAATTCAAACTGCCGGATCGCGTGGAGAGCGTGGATGCGCTGCCGTTAACGCCGGTCGGCAAAGTCGATAAGAAACAGTTGCGCCTGTGGATCGCTGAACGCGCCCGGGCCTGAGGAACAGAGTATGGCTATTCCAAAATTAACCGCTTATGCGCTGCCAACTGCCGCAGAGTTGCCGACAAGTAAAGTGAACTGGGCGTTTGAGCCTGAACGTGCCGCGCTGCTGATCCACGATATGCAGGAGTATTTCCTGAACTTCTGGGGCGAAAACAGCGCGATGATGCAGCAGGTGGTGGCGAACATCGCCAGGCTGCGCACGTACTGTAAAGCACACAACATTCCGGTTTACTACACCGCCCAGCCGAAAGAGCAGAGCGACGAAGACCGCGCCCTGCTGAATGACATGTGGGGCCCGGGCCTGACCCGCTCCCCGGAGCAGCAGCGCATCGTCGCTGAACTGACCCCGGACGAAGCGGACACCGTGCTGGTGAAGTGGCGCTACAGCGCGTTTCATCGCTCGCCGCTGGAGCTGATGCTGAAAGAGACAGGCCGCAATCAGCTGCTGATCACCGGCGTGTATGCCCACATCGGCTGCATGACCACCGCCACCGATGCGTTTATGCGCGACATCAAACCCTTCTTTATTGCCGACGCGCTGGCAGATTTCACCCGCGAAGAGCATCTGATGTCGCTCAACTATGTGGCGGGGCGTTCCGGCCGCGTGGTGATGACCGATGATCTGTTGCCGTCGGTTCCGGCCTCAAAAGCGGCGCTGCGTGAGCTCATCCTGCCATTACTCGATGAAACCGACGAACCGATGGATGATGAAAACCTGATCGACTACGGCCTGGATTCGGTGCGCATGATGGCGCTCGCCGCACGCTGGCGTAAAGTCCACGGCGATATCGATTTCGTGATGCTGGCAAAAAATCCGACCCTCGACGCCTGGTGGGCGCTACTCTCCCGCGAGGTGCAGTAATGGTTTTTGATTTCACCGGCAAAACCGTCTGGGTGACAGGGGCGGGTAAAGGGATTGGTTATGCGACGGCGCTGGCCTTTGCCGACGCGGGCGCGAAGGTGACCGGATTCGATCTGGCTTTCCCGCAGGAGAATTATCCATTTGCTACCCAAACGCTGGACGTATCTGACGCGGCGCAGGTGAGCGATGTCTGCGGGCGCTTGCTCGCCGTAGAGGAACGTCTGGATATACTGGTCAACGCCGCCGGCATTCTGCGCATGGGCGCCACGGACCAGCTTTCGCAGGAGGACTGGCAGCAGACGTTTGCGGTCAACGTTGGCGGGGCGTTTAACCTCTTTCAACAGACGATGGGCCAGTTCCGTCGTCAGCAGAGTGGGGCGATTGTCACCGTGGCGTCCGACGCGGCCCACACGCCGCGCATCGGGATGAGTGCCTATGGCGCCTCGAAAGCGGCGCTGAAAAGCCTGGCCCTCACCGTCGGGCTGGAGCTGGCGGGCAGCGGCGTGCGCTGTAATCTGGTGTCGCCGGGGTCAACGGATACCGATATGCAGCGCACCCTGTGGACCTGCGACGATGCGGAGCAGCAGCGCATTCGCGGTTTTGGCGAGCAGTTTAAGCTGGGGATCCCGCTCGGGAAAATTGCCCGTCCTCAGGAGATTGCCAGCACGATCCTGTTCCTGGCCTCCGATGCTGCCAGCCATATCACCCTGCAGGATATCGTGGTGGACGGCGGCTCCACGCTGGGGGCGTAATGATCTGGAAACGCCATTTATCGTTAGATGCGCTCAATGCCACCAGCCAGAACACGCTGGTGGCGCATCTGGGCATCGTTTATACCCGCCTTGGCGACGATATGCTGGAAGCGGAAATGCCGGTGGATGCGCGCACCCATCAGCCGTTTGGCCTGCTGCACGGTGGCGCGTCGGCGGCGCTGGCGGAAACGCTGGGCTCGATGGCCGGTTTTCTGATGACCCGCGACGGGCAGAACGTGGTGGGAACGGAGCTGAATGCTACCCATCATCGTGCGGTAGCGCAGGGGACCGTGCGCGGCGTGTGTCAGCCGCTGCATCTGGGTCGATCCAGCCAGAGCTGGGAGATTGTGGTGTTCGACGAGCAGGGACGGCGGTGCTGTACCTGCCGGTTGAGTACGATGGTGCTGGGGTAATGTTGTGCGGCCTGTTGCCCTCACCCTAACCCTCTCCCACAGGGAGAGGGAACGGTGTAGTACAAAATTAGAGCATTGAGACGACGCGTTTAAGTAACCGAATTCGCGGCGCAATGGACGCTTTGTCCAGCCACTCCGCCGGGCTGTGGAAGCCCGCGCCAATCGGCCCTAAGCCGTCAAGCGTGGGGATACCCAGCGCAGCGGTGTGGTTGGCATCGCTGCCGCCGCCGACCGCCTGCCAGGTAATGGCGATGCCTTCCGCTTTACCTGCCGCTTCAACCTGCTGCATCAGTGCCTGAGTCGCAACGCTTGCTGCCATCGCCGGTTTGTGATTGACCCGCATCAGCGTCGTCGTCACGCCGTCTAAAAAGCCTTTTTCACACAAGGCTTCCAGCGCCTGATTCACCCGGTCGTACTCGTCGTTTTCCCAGAAGCGCACGTCGAGCTCGGCCACGGCGTGGTCCGCCACCACGTTTGCCGCGCTGCCGCCGCTAATCACCCCCACGTTGAGCGTGGTGCCGCGCGACCCGTCGCTCAGCGCATTCAGGGCAACGATGCTGTTTGCCAGCGCAGTGATTGCCGAACGGCCTTTTTCCGGGTCGTTACCCGCGTGTGCCGCCACGCCCTTGAAGGTGAGGTGATAACCCGCCATACCTTTACGCGCTTTCACCAGAGAGCCATCAGCACGGGCAGCTTCGCACACCAGCACGCAGCGGGAGCGTTGTGCCAGTGCACCGATCCATTCGTGGGAGTATACCGAGCCCGTTTCTTCGTCCGGGTTCATCGCGACCGCGATTGCCAGGCGATCTTTATCCGCAGGATCTAGCTCGCGCATTGCCCACAGAATATTGAGCAGTCCGCTTTTCATATCAGACACGCCGGGGCCGTAGAGACGCGTATCGTCCTCGCTCAACGGGCGTTCGGCCACGGTGCCGGGGGCAAAAACGGTATCAAGATGGCCGACCAGCAGCACGTCGAACTGCTCTGCCTGCGGCTTGTTGCTGACGAAGAGGCCCGGGCCAACCTTCTCGCCCAGGTTTACCTGCCCGGTATGCCAGCCTTCGCGTTGCCAGAGTGATTCTAAAATGCCAGCCACGGCAGCAACGCCCGCGATGGTCTGGGTGCCGCAGTCCACGTTCACCAGGCTTTTCAGCTCTTCAATGTAGCGATCCAGATTCATTTCCTTTTCCTTGTAAGCGGTAAGCGCGCGATCGCGCAGGGTCATTCTGGCGAGGTTGAGCGTAAAAAAAATGATACAAATCATCCCGTAAGGTTGAGCCAGGACGAAAAACGCAGAAGTGTGACCGATGACAGCGACGGGGTTGTTTCAGCCTGAAAGTGATCGACTTAACACTGTGGTGTAAATCTCTGGTTTGACCACGCATTATTGCGTTTCAAAGTTGTTAAATTTTACGCGTTGTTCTAGAAACAAAATGTAACATCTCACTGTTCCACAACAACGGACAACAACTATGAACAACTCAGGGAAATACCTTACATGGGCACTGCTTTCCGTTGTGGGAGCTTTTGCCCTGGGCTATATCGCCCTCAACCGGGGGGAACAGATCAATGCGCTCTGGATTGTCGTTGCCTCCGTCTGCATTTATCTGATCGCGTATCGTTTTTATGGTCGCTATATCGCCAAAACGGTGCTGGCGGTTGACGGCACGCGCATGACGCCCGCCGTTCGTCATAACGACGGGCTGGACTACGTTCCGACCGATAAGAAAGTGCTGTTCGGTCACCACTTTGCGGCGATTGCCGGGGCAGGCCCGCTGGTGGGGCCGGTGCTGGCGGCGCAGATGGGCTATCTGCCGGGGATGATCTGGATCCTTGCCGGCGTGGTGCTGGCGGGGGCCGTACAGGACTTTATGGTGCTGTTCGTCTCCACCCGTCGCGACGGCCGTTCGCTTGGCGAGCTGGTGAAAGAGGAGATGGGCGCGACGGCCGGGGTGATTGCGCTGGTGGCGACCTTTATGATCATGGTGATCATCCTTGCGGTGCTGGCGATGATTGTGGTGAAAGCGCTGACCCACAGTCCGTGGGGGACTTACACCGTCGCGTTCACCATTCCGCTGGCCATTTTTATGGGGATCTACATTCGCTACCTGCGTCCGGGACGCATTGGTGAGGTGTCGGTGATTGGTCTGGTGCTGCTGGTGTTCGCCATTATCTCCGGCGGCTGGGTGGCAGAGAGCCCAACCTGGGCACCGTTCTTCGACTTTACCGGCGTACAGCTGACCTGGATGCTGGTGGGGTACGGATTTGTGGCCGCGGTGCTGCCGGTGTGGCTGCTGCTGGCCCCGCGTGATTACCTTTCCACGTTCCTGAAAATTGGCACCATCGTCGGGCTGGCTATTGGTATTTTGATCATGCGCCCGACGCTGACCATGCCAGCATTAACCAAATTCGTTGACGGTACGGGCCCGGTCTGGACCGGTAACCTGTTCCCGTTCCTGTTTATCACCATCGCCTGTGGTGCGGTGTCTGGCTTCCACGCGCTGATTGCCTCCGGGACCACGCCGAAGATGCTGGCGAATGAAAATCAGGCCTGCCTGATTGGCTACGGCGGCATGCTGATGGAGTCCTTCGTGGCGATCATGGCGCTGGTCTCTGCCTGCATTATCGACCCGGGCGTCTACTTCGCGATGAACAGCCCAATGGCGGTTCTGGCTCCGGCGGGCACCGCTGACGTGGTGGCATCCGCAGCACAGGTGGTAAGCGGCTGGGGCTTTGCCATTACCCCGGATACGTTATCGAGTATCGCCAGTGAAGTGGGCGAGCAGTCGATTATCTCCCGCGCGGGTGGCGCGCCTACGCTGGCGGTGGGCATGGCCTACATACTTCACGGTGCGCTGGGCGGCCTGATGGATGTCTCGTTCTGGTATCACTTCGCCATTCTCTTTGAAGCGCTGTTTATTCTGACGGCGGTGGATGCGGGGACGCGTGCGGCGCGCTTTATGCTGCAGGATCTGCTGGGTGTGATCTCCCCGAACCTGAAGCGTACCGATTCGCTCCCGGCGAACCTGCTGGCAACGGCCTTGTGCGTGCTGGCGTGGGGGTATTTCCTGCATCAGGGCGTGGTGGATCCGCTGGGCGGTATTAACACGCTGTGGCCGCTGTTCGGTATCGCTAACCAGATGCTGGCAGGGATGGCGCTGATGCTGTGTGCGGTGGTGCTGTTCAAGATGAAGCGCCAGCGTTATGCCTGGGTGGCACTGCTGCCTACTTCCTGGCTGCTGATTTGTACCCTGACGGCGGGCTGGCAGAAAGCCTTCAGCCCGGACAATAAAGTGGGCTTCCTGGCGATTGCCAATAAGTTCCAGGAGATGATCGACAGCGGTAAAATCCCGGCGCAGTATACGGAATCACAGCTGTCGCAGCTGGTGTTTAACAATCGTCTGGATGCCGGGCTGACCATCTTCTTTATGGTGGTGGTCGTGGTACTGGCGTTGTATTCTCTGAAGACCGCGCTGGCGGCGCTGAAAGAAGACAAGCCGACAGCGAAAGAGACGCCTTACGAGCCAATGCCTGAAAACCTGGAAGAGATTGTCACCCAGGCCAAAGGGGCGCATTAACCTGTGTGCCGGGTGGCGCTAGCGCTTACCCGGCCTACATTTCTTATCCTCCCTCTCCCTTTGGGAGAGGGCCGGGGTGAGGGAAACAAACGAGAAATGACTTATGTTCGACACCCTTTCCAAAGCAGGCAAATACTTAGGCCAGGCCGCCAAAATGATGATTGGCGTGCCGGACTACGACAACTATGTCGAGCATATGCGGGTCAACCATCCGGACCAGACGCCAATGACCTACGACGAATTTTTCCGCGATCGTCAGGACGCCCGTTACGGCGGCAAGGGCGGGGCGAAGTGCTGTTAACCCTCTTTCGGTAAATAGAGGCTGATCTGTTCCTGTTTACAGCCGTAGATCGCCGCCAGCTTTTCACGGGTGCGCTTTTGCGGACGGGAGTCCAGCGCTTCCAGCTGTGATACGGCAGACTGGGTGATGCCGAGTTTTTCTGCCACCTCCTGCTGGGACATGCCGCGCAGGATGCGCCAGGCGGCCTGCAGGCTGACGTTCTGCCAGGTCATGATGCTGCAAACCTCACCTGGAAGTTCAACGTCATCCAGCTCATCGTGTTCGACTTCAATATCCTCCAGATCGTCGTCGGTTTCGTCGTCGATTTCCGCCATCTGCAGGCACATACGAAAATATTCATCATAGGGAATAACCACGTACTGCGTTTTTCCGTTATCGTCCTTAATTAGCTGAACAGCCATAGGTGGCTTTCTCCTCGTGCAGGTAAGTTGTTGATGTTCTGCGCTTAACGGCCAAAACATAACAATGGTTATCGGGTTCGTCCCGAAGCGTATAGACGATGCGGTAATCGCCAACGCGTACTTTAAAAATGCCTTCTTTGCCCCATTGGACCAGACAATCTTCATCCGTACCTCCACTGTACGCCCACACAAAGTATAAGGAAATAATAAGACTATTAGATAAATTCCGAATTTCTTATGGGCTACTGTAGAGCGGAGAACAAATGCAGGTAAGAGGCAAAACGCAAACCGTCGAGGCGGTGCGAAAACGCCTCTGCCGGGCGACAGAGGCTTGCAGAAAATGTGCGATCAGGCGTTCAAACCGCCGTCCACATCCAGCCCCGTACCGGAGATCTGTCCGGCGGCCGGGCTGGCGAGGAAGGTGACCGCCGCCGCGATATCTTCCGGTTGTCCGTAATGACCGACGGCAATCATCTGACGCTGGGCTTCTGCCTGTTCGCCGTCCTCCGGGTTCATATCGCTGTTGGTTGGGCCGGGATGCACCAGGTTCACGGTAATACCGCGGGGCCCCAGATCCCGCGCCAGACCGCGCGTGAAGGAGTTAAGCGCGGATTTGGTCATGGAGTAGACGGAGATACCCGGCATCGCCACGCGGTTTGCCAGACAGCTACCGATATTGATAATGCGTCCGCCGTCAGACATGTGTACCAGCGCTTCCTGAGTGGCGATCACCACGCCGCGAATGTTGACGTTAATCAGGGCATCGATATCCGCCAGCGTCATGGACTCCAGCGGGCCGCCGCGGGCGATACCGGCGTTATTGACCAGAATGTCCAGTCCGCCGAGGGTGCGCGCCGCATGGGTGACCGCGTCCTGAATAGCCTCTGCGCTGGCGCTGTCGGCCTGAACCGCCTCACTGTGCCGCCCCAGTGCGCTTATCTCATCGACCACGGCCTGGGCTTTATCGACGGACTTTTCATACGTGATAACCACATCGGCACCGGCGCGTGCCAGCGACAGCGCGATAGCACGGCCCAATCCCCGGCTGGCACCGGTAACCAGCGCTTTCTTACCTGTTAAATCGATCTGCATGATGACCTCGTTGCGAGAGTGGTGAGAATCATCATTAGGTATAGTCGCTCGGCGCGTTTAACGGCTGAAGTATTCCACTTTCTCGAATGCCGCGCGCAGAACGTCAGGTGTGAGCGCCACGGGCAAATAGTGAATCGACTCCACCGGGCGCAGGGTGTGATTGATGACCTTGTCCAGTTCGTCACGGTTGTTGATATCCACCTCCAGCTCGCGAAGCCGGGTCGGCAGGTTAAAGCGCTGATACGCGGTGACAAGCTGCGCCAGCACGTCGTCCTGACCGAGCAGGGCGCTTTGCACCAGAATGCCGTAGGCCACTTTGGTGCCGTGCAGGTATTTTTCCGTCTGCGGCAGGACGGTTAAGCCGTTATGCACCGCATGTGCCGCCGCCACGCGCGTATAGCGTTCGCCAAGCCCACCGACCATGCCGCCACCGGCGATAATGGCATCCACCACATCCCTGAATGCCTGCGTTGCTTCGCTGCGCTGCTGGTCAGCCAGCGCGTCCTCGCTGCGTTCCAGCAGCACGTCGCGGATAGCCAGCGCGCCGTTAATCCCCAGACGTACGGTCAGCGGCAGGTGTTCAGGCTGCGGTGCGAGTACAACCGCTTCATACCACTTCGCCAGGGTATCGCCGATACCAGCCAGCAGGTATTCCGCCGGGGCGTTAAGGATGATTTGCGGCTCCACCAGCACCAGGAAGTTGGCATCGTCGAAAATTTCAAACTGCAGCGCCTGCCCGGCATCGTTGTACCAGACGGAGAGCGGCGTCCATGCCGCACAGGTAGCGGCGATGGTCGGGATACCCACGAACGGAACGCCCAAACGACGCGCCACGGCTTTGACCGTATCCATCACCGCTCCGCCGCCAACGCCAATCACCACGGCCGCCTCGCTGCCGGATTCATTCACCAGATGGGTGACGTCACGCTCGCTGCAGTGGCCTTTGAACAACAGGTGTTTTGCGCCGGGGGCCGCAAAGCTCTCCGGCAGGTAGGGACGAGCGCCTTCAAGCGCGCGTTCGCCGTAGATCCACACCGCGCGGGAAAGCTGCTCCGGGGTGAAGAAGTCATGCAGATGCGCAAGGCTTCCGGGGTGAGAAAAGTAGTTCGCCGGGCCGGGAACGACGCGGATATCGGTGTTGCTCATGGTGTTGTCCTTTTTAGCAAGCGCTAACCCGATGTTATGTCTGGACATCCGGATGGCTAATAATATTTGGCTTTATCTTATGCCTTTTCTGTCGTTGTCAGTCAACCGGAGCTGTGAAAAATTCAATAAATCAAACTATTAATGAGGATCCTACGCGGATGGTTTCCAGTCGCCTTGAGATGCGCGGTATCAGCCTGGCCTTTTCCGGCTTTCAGGCACTGTCGCGCGTGGACTTTACCCTGAACGGCGGATCGGTGCATGCATTGACCGGGGCTAACGGCGCGGGGAAATCGACGCTGATGGCGGTGCTGTGCGGAACGCACGATCGCTATGAGGGGGAGATCTGCATTAATAACCAGCCGGTGACGATCCGCGAACCGCTCGATGCCAAACGGCTGGGGATCCACCTTGTGCAGCAGGAAGTGGACGTGGCGCTGGTTCCGGGGCTGAGCATCGCTGAAAATATCATGCTCGACCAGCTGGCGCAGCCGGGACATCGCTACCGCTGGCGTGCTATTCGTCAACAGGCGAAGCAGGCGCTGGCGCAGCTCGACGTTGCGCTGGACATTCGCCGTTCCATCGACAGCTGTTCGTTGGCTGAAAAACAGCAGATCCTGCTGGCGCGGGCGCTGTCACATCACTGCCGTTTTTTGATCCTCGATGAACCTACCGCACCGCTGGATGCCCACGACAGTGAACGCCTGTTCGCGGTGGTGCGGCGTTTAAAGCAGCAGGGCATTGGCGTGGTGTTTATCTCGCACCGCATTCATGAGCTGAAAGCCATCTGCGACACCTTAACGGTGCTGCGCGATGGCAAGCTGATTGAGACCGGCCCGATGGCGGATCTCAGCGGAGAAGCGATCGTCGAGAAGATGCTCGGCCACGAACTGAGCGATATCTACCCGCCAGCCCGTCCTGTGCATAGCGACGAGACGCTGCTGCGGGTGGAGGGGCTGCACGACGACGCATTGCTGAAAGATATCTCCCTGCATCTGCGTAAAGGCGAAATCCTTGGCATTGCCGGGCTGGCGGGCGCAGGCAAAACCGAACTTTGCAAGGCGCTGTTTGGTGCCAGCAAAAGCCGGGTGGAGCGTGGCGAGCTCAATCATCAGCCCTGGAAACCGCGCGATCCGGCCGATTCCGTGCTGCGCGGGCTGGCGCTGGTACCGGAGGAGCGGCGCAAGGAGGGGATTTTCATCGACGAGCCGGTGAGCATGAACCTGGCCGTGACGGCAGATAACAGCTTTTCGCGCTGGAGTCTCTTTGGTCATCGTCAGGCGTGGCGCTGGGCGGAAGAGGTGATAGCCCGCGTCGGCGTGCGAACACGCGGTCCGGGGCAGGTTTTACGTCGGCTTTCTGGCGGTAACCAGCAGAAGGTCGCCATTGGCAAATGGCTGCGCAATGACGCCAGCGTGCTGATATTCGACGAGCCGACCAAGGGCGTTGACGTCAAAGCGAAGACCGATCTGTTTCAGCTGATCGACGGTCTGGCGCGCGAGGGCAAAGGGGTGATTTACGCCTCGGGCGAATTTGCCGAACTGGTAGGGCTGTGCGACCGCATCTGCGTGCTCTGGGACGGACGCATCGTGGCGGAAATCCCCGGGGCCGAGGCGCGGGAAGAGACACTACTTTATTATTCAACCGGAGGAACGGCGTCGTGAGCAAAGCCCTTTCAGTGACCGCGGCGGCGTCTGGCCGTCAACAGATTTTCGATTTTCTCTACCGGTGGGGCATGTTGCTCACCGTGGTGGCGCTGGTGGTGGTTTTTGGCCTGGCCTCAGACAGCTTCCTCGATCCGAACAACATCATCAACATTCTGCGCTCGATTGCCATCGTCACGGTGATTGCCATTGGCGTATCGATTTCACTGACCGTGGGCGGGTTCGATCTCTCCGTTGGCTCCACGGCGTCGCTGGCGAATGCGCTGGTGATTTCGCTCTTCGTCTGGCACGGCTTCGGCACCACCGAATCGATTGTGATCACCCTTGCGCTCTGTACCCTGGTCGGGCTGTTTAACGCCTTTCTGATCGTTATTCTGCGTATTCCGGACATGCTCGCGACGCTTGCCAGCCTGTTCGTGATACAGGGCGTGGCGATGACCTACAGCTACGGCGGGTCGATTACCGAGAACATGGTGCTGCCGAGCGGTGATATGGCGGAAGGAACCATTCCGGCGGCGTTCAGCCTGCTGGGGCAGGTGCCGACCATCGTCATCATCATGCTGGCGGTGACCCTGCTGGCACAGCTGGGATTGTCACTGACCACACACGGCCGGCGCATGTACGCCATCGGCGGTAACCCGGAGGCGGCGCGCCTTTCAGGCATTCGCACCACGCGCTACAAGGTTGCGGCCTACGTGCTTGCCTCGCTGCTGGCCGGACTGGGCGGGATTTTGCTGGCCTCGCGCATTGGGTCGTCGCAGGTGAATGCGGGCGGCGGGTATCTGATGGACGCGGTGGCGGCAGCGTGGATCGGCTTTTCGCTGGCCGGTTCCGGCAAGCCGAACGCGCTTGGAACGCTGGTGGGGGCGGTCATTCTGGGCGTGCTGTCGAACGGGCTGGTGATGCTCTCCGTACCGTATTATGCCATGGACATTATAAAAGGGCTGGTGCTTGCCGTGGCGCTGGCGATTACTTACATACAAAAACGCTGACAACACAACGGGATAAAAAATGAAAAAGATTGCACTCTCTTTGGTGGCTCTTGGGTTACTCACCTCTCTGCCGGGCTTTGCGGCCACGCCTGCACCGGTTCCGGCGGCCATTGCCAACCACGACGGCCCCATTCGCATTGCGGTGATCCGCAACCTTGGCTCGGATGACAACACCACGCAGTTTGTCGCCGGGGCGATCCAGGAAGGAAAAAAACTTGGCTTTAAGGTCAGCACCTTTTTAAGCAACGGTGACGACGCAAAATTCCAGGACTTTGTGAATCAGGCGATCAGCCAGAAATATGACGGGATTATTCTCTCTCAGGGGCGTGATCCGTATGCGACCGCGCTGGTGAAGAAGGCGGTGGATGCCGGGATTAAGGTTTCGGTGTTTGATACCGCCGTCAAAGGCGAGATCCCAGGCGTGACGGTCACCCAGCAGGACGATGCCTCCCTGACGAATCTCTCCTTCGGCCAGCTGGCGAAAGATTTCAACGGCAAGGCCAATATCGTCAAGCTGTGGGTCGCCGGTTTCCCGCCGATGGAGCGTCGTCAGGCGGCGTATAAGGAACTGCAGAAACAGTACCCGAATATCAAAGAGCTGGAGTCTATTGGCGCGGTGTCGTCGGACGTGCAGGGCGATACCGCCAACAAGGTCGGGGCAATTCTGGCGAAATACCCGAAAGGTAAAATCGACGCTATCTGGGGCACCTGGGACGCCTTCAGCCAGGGGGCGTATAAAGCCCTGAAGGAGAATGGCCGCACTGAAATCAAGCTCTACAGCATCGACATCTCCAACCAGGATTTACAGCTGATGCGCGAGCCGGGAAGCCCGTGGGCAGTGAGCGTGGCGGTGGATCCGAAGCTGATTGGGGCAACTAACGTGCGTCTGATCGCCAACAAGATTGCCGGGGAGCCGACGCCTGCAACCTATGATTTTAAAGCAGCGGCGATCCCGCAGGCGCTGCTGACCGCCCAGCCGGGCGCGGTGAACGTGGCGTCGCTGGGGAAAATCATTCCGGGCTGGGGACAGACCGAAGACTTTATTGCGCCGTGGTTTGCGACGCTGGAAGCGAAAAATAAATAAAAACAAGCCGGGTGGCGTCTGGTGCTGCCTGATGCCCTCACCCCGGCCCTCTCCCACCGGGAGAGGGGGAAAACCAACAGGAGCTAAAGGTGACAACATTACCCACCCCTGAATACAGCCGCAATATGCGGCTGATTGGCCATAGCGACCAGGGCGGTCGCCCGGACGGCGTGCAACTGATGGTGCACCGCGGTTATGCGTATATTGGCCATATGGTGTCGCAGGGCTTTTCGATTGTTGACGTGCGCGACCCGAAAAACCCGAAAGCGGCGGGTTATGTACCTGCGCCGCCCGGCACCTGGAATGTGCATTTGCAGGCACACGACGATTTGCTACTGGTGATTAACGCCCGGGATCTGTTTGCCGATGCCCGCTTCGCCGATGAAAAGGTCTACTACACCCGTCAGGTGGGGGAGACCGTCAGCGACGTGCAGGACAAAGGCTGGAGCGCCGGGCTGCGCGTGTTTGATATCTCCACGCCGGACAGGCCGCGTGAAATCGGTTTTCTGTCGTTAAATGGCATTGGCATTCACCGCATCTGGTACGTCGGCGGTCGCTGGGCCTATGTGTCGGCGCTGATCGACGGCTTTACCGACTATATCTTCCTGACCATCGACCTGGCCGATCCGCGTAAGCCCGAAGTGGCAGGGCGCTGGTGGCTGCCGGGCATGAACCAGGCCGCAGGTGAACGGCCAGAGTGGCCGGAAGGCAAACGCTATGCGCTGCATCATGCCATTATCGCCGGGGATACGGCTTACGGCAGCTGGCGTGACGGTGGTTTAACGCTGCTGGATGTCAAAGATCGCACTCAGCCGAAGCTGATTAGCCACCGCAACTGGAGCCCGCCGTTTGGTGGCGGGACGCATACCGCGCTGCCGCTGCCGGACCGCGATCTGCTGGTGGTGCTCGACGAAGCGGTGCTCGACAACCAGGAGGACGGCGAGAAGTTCATCTGGCTGTTTGATATCCGCGAGCCGTCGAACCCGGTAAGTATCTCCACCTTCCCGCAGCCGGATGAAAGAGACTACGTGGCGAAAGGCGCGCATTTCGGCCCGCATAATCTGCACGAGAACCGGCCGGGAAGCTTTGTCAGTTCCACGCTGATCTTCGCCACCTTTCAGAATGCAGGGGTGCGTGCGTATGACATTTCGAATCCCTACCGCCCGGTGGAAACGGGGGCGCTGGTACCTGCTGCACCTGAAAGGATGATGGATACACGCCCGAATCGCCCGCAGGTGATCCAGTCGTGTGATGTTTTTGTGGATGCGCAGGGAATTATTTATAGCACGGATTATAACGGCGGATTGTCGGTGATTGAATATTTAGGCTGAGAGGGGAAGGGGTGCTGAAATATATTTATAAGGTGAATGCTTATATTTATAGATTCTTAAAATAAACGCGCCGACTTTATCTTTAAGTCCTGATACGTACTATGGCTTTTTTTTATTCAAGGATGAATTTAATGAGCCTGAAAAAATGTGCAGCCTGGTTGCAAATAGCACTGCAACTCCTTCCGCCGTCGTTATTTTCGTTGGGCGCGACGCCCGTCGCCGCGCAGGATAAGGTAGCCGAGCCGCAAACCACCGAGCGGGTAGTGGCACAAACCGCCGTGCAGGCGGGGTCACTGCTGGAGAGCGGCAGTGGCCGTTCTGTCGCCAGCGCAATTACGTCCCAGGCAACAAATACCGCCACGCAGGAAATTGAGTCCTGGTTAAATCAATTCGGTACCACGCGTCTGAATATCGGTACTGATGAGCATTTTTCCATTCAGGACGCGGAGTTAGATCTGCTTATCCCTTTATACGAGCAAAAAACGTCGCTGGTGTTCACCCAATTGGGTGGTCGTCGTCACGACGACAGAAATATCGTTAATGTCGGGTTTGGCTACCGTGAATTTAATACCGCATGGATGTGGGGCGTGAATACCTTTTACGATCGCCAGGTTTCGGCGAATCAGCATCAGCGCCTTGGTGTTGGAGCCGAGCTAGGCTGGGACTATCTGCGTCTTTCAGCCAACGGCTACTACCGTTTAAGCGACTGGATGTCTTCGTCCCGCTATCGCGATTATGACGAGCGCGTGGCGAACGGCTTTGACCTGCGTGCAACCGGGTATCTTCCCGCCTATCCGCAGCTTGGGGCGAACCTCGTCTACGAACAATACTATGGTCAGCACGTCGGGCTTTTCGGTGACGATGAGGACGATCGTCAGAAAGATCCTTACGCCGTAACCGTTGGACTGAGCTACACGCCCGTTCCGCTGGTTACCCTGGGTGTAAACCAAAAAATGGGTAAGGGCGAGGCATCGGATACGCAGTTTAACCTTGCGGTCAACTGGGCGCCGGGCGTGCCGCTGCGCACGCAGCTTGATGCGGACCAGGTGGGGGCACGCCGTACGCTGCTGGGGTCACGTCAGGAGCTGGTCGATCGTAATAACAATATTGTCCTGGATTACCGTAAGCAGGAGCTGATTTCGCTCGCACTGCCAGAAAACATCGCCGGGAATGAAAATGCCCGCCAGACCGTAACCGCGAAGGTTAAAACGAAATACGGGCTCGAACGCATCGACTGGCAGGGTGACAATTTGATACGTAACGGCGGCAAAATCACACCGGGTGCCGATCCGGCCCAGGTGGTGATTACGCTTCCAGCCTGGAAAAATGGCGGTTCCAACGCGTATACGTTAACCGCAACGGCCTGGGATAAGCACGGTAACGCTTCTGATACCGCGCGGATGACGGTGAACGTAAACGGCATGGACGTGACCACGCTGCAGCCCAGCCTGACGGCGTCTCCGTCCCGCTTACCGGCGGATGGCACCAGTCAGTCGGTATTAACATTGGCGCTAAAAACCGCATCCGGCGAGGCTGCAACCGGGTTATCGGAGCGTCTTGGCGCATCGATCACCCTGAAAAATGCCGTTACAGGCACCGCGGCGCCTGTCGCACCGCAAATAAGCGCGTTTCGCGAAACGAGCAGCGGCGTATACAGCGCAACGCTTATCAGCGGAACCGCGCCTGCCACCCTCACCATTCAGACGTTCATCGACGGCAATATTAAGCTTGCTACCGCCTCTGTGACTGAAGAGGCGGTGTCCGAGGTTGTGGAACTTGCCTCACTCAGTCCGTCGGCCGTAAGCGCACCGGCAGACGGCGTAACGCCAATTGTCGTTGTGGCAAGCGTTGTCGATCGGTCCGGCAATCCCGTTTCGGGGCAAGAGGTGAAATGGACAGCGGATAACGCTGCGGTTCAGCTGTCTGCTGAACGCACCCTCACCAATGAGCAAGGGCAGGCCAGCATTCAACTCATTAGTCGTGACGTGGTTGCGACGACAGTGAGTGCGCAACTGGCGGACGGTAACCCGCTCTCTACCCCGACGCTAAAATTTGTTGCGGACAGCGCCAGCGCACAGGTGAGATCGGTCAATGTCGATAAAACCCGCATTGTTGCCAATAACAGCGACAGCGTATCGTATACCGCGCAGGTCGCAGATAACAGCAATCATCCGCTTGAAGGCGTGACGGTTAACTGGACGGTGAAGCGGGAAGATGGCACGACCGCAGGAAGCAAAACCTCGGTTACCGACGCCGCCGGAAACGCAACGCTGTCGCTGTCGTCAGCAAAAACGGGCGTTGCCTGGGTTTATGCTGATGTAAATCAGCAGAATGCGGTGAAAGCGGAAGCCGTAACGTTTGTCGCAGACACCAGCACGCAGCGTATCGCCGCCGTGGTGGCCGATAAGCAACAGGCCGTGGCCAACGGCAGCGACAGTATTACCTGGACGGCGCAGGTGCGCGATCTGCAGGGTAACGCCATTTCGGGCGTAGAGGTTAACTGGTCGGCAGATAACCCAGACGTTAAGCTCGCCGCCAGCAGTACGCGGACGGATGCGCAGGGCAATGCCTCGCTGGTGGTTACCTCGCTGAAATCAGGCAGCGTTGTAATCACGGCTCAGACCGCTGAAAGCGCACCCGTTCGTGCTGACAGTGCAACCTTCACGGCCGATCTCACGACCGCGAAAATGACGGAGATGGCCGCCGACAGCGTGACGGCGGTAGCCAATGGCACCGACGGTATCACCGTGCGCACTACCGTTGTGGATGCCAATGACAACCCGGTTGACGGAGCGAAGGTTGGCTGGGCGGTGAGCCCTTCCGGCGCGACGTTGTCCGATACGAGCAGCGTGACGAATGCATCGGGTGAGGCGAGCGTGACCTTACGTTCTGAAACCGCGGGGGAATATTCTCTTCAGGCCACGTTCGGCAGTGACACGTTACGCGTGACAAAACTGACCTTCACCGGTGACACCACCACGGCAAAGCTGGCTACCCTCACGGCGGATAAAACGACCGGCATTGTGGCTGACAGCGATACCGTACTGTTAACCGCAACCGTGGTGGACAGCCATCAGAACCCTGTACCAGGCGTTGCCGTTAACTGGAGCAGCAGTAATGCGGCTGATGTGACCCTGACGCCCGTTTCAGCAATGACCAATGCGCAAGGGCAGGCTGAAACGCGCTTCTCATCGCGCAAAGCGGGCAACATGACGGTTACCGCGACGGTGAATGGTAGCGGTCAGACGCTTACTCTCTCCGTGACCGGTAATCCGGCGACAGCGCAATTTACGAGCCTGAGTGCGGATAAAAAAGAGGCGGTGGCTGACGGGAACGCGACCATACGCTGGACCGCCACCGTCGAAGACGCCAACCATAACCCGCTTAGCGGTGTGGATGTGGCGTGGCGTGTAGATAACAGCAGCGTGAAGCTTGCCAGCGCCAGCACAAAAACCAACGAAGCGGGTCAGGCGGTTGTAACGGCGTCAACGACAACGGCCGGAACGGCAACGGTTAGCGCAACAGTTGTCGGTTCAACGGCGGCGATAAACGCGGAGCCGGTAACATTTATTGGCGATGCGACCACTGCCAGGGTTGAGAGCCTCAAGGCCAGTTCTGACCACGCGGTAGTCAACACCGACCGCATTACCTACACCGCAGTGGTGAAAGACGTAAACGGTAATGCCGTCAAAAATGCGACGGTCAACTGGAACACCACGCTTAATACCCTTTCAGCGCAAACCAGTGTGACCAATGGCAGCGGCGTGGCGACCGTGAAGCTGAGTGGTCCGGATACCGGTACGGCGAAGGTGAGTGCAGAGAGTAATAACACCACTAAAACCGATCAAACGGTTGTGTTTATTGCCAGCTATTCAGCCATGTGGAGCGTCACCGGTTCGACAAGAGCATTCAGTACGGGCGCAATATTTGGTTTCCCTTCGCTTGGGTTTGTGGCAACGGGAAGTACGCAGGGGCCGACGTCCCTGGTATGGACCGCAGAAGGTTACAGCACGCTTGTCGTGCCGATGAAGGACGAACAAGGCAATACCCATGACGTGAAGATTCGCGCGCAGCGCAGATCGGATTGCTCCACCCGTCCGTTCAATGTGGCGGTTCTGTGTAGCAGTTGGGAAACCACAGGCTATAGCGCCAGCCTTAAGTATGTTGAGGCCGATAACCCGGATCTCCCGAGCGGGGTTTACCGTGGGGATATCAAGTTTGCCGGTAAAGACTGGCATTCATCGTGGTCTCTCGATTACACCGTGACCACCACGCTTACCAAAAACTGATGCAAAAACCTCCCGAAAGGGAGGTTTTTTTTAACTGTACTGGCGCACTCTTGCCACCAGCTCTTCCACGCTGTCGATGCGATCAGCAATCACAATCAGCGCTTTACCCAGCGTGATGGCGTGGCGCAGACATTCGTGACGCATCGCGTCGTCCTGAATGGTATCGATGTCCGCGACGTGTGACAGCCCCACACTGCGGCGGATCAGCTCCGTTCCGCAGAAACCAATGGTATCTCGCCAGACCTTTTTCAAAAATTCAGAGGCATAGCCCGGCGCACTCAGCGCGGCATCCCGGGTTTTCTCGTGCGCCAGCGCCTGGAAGCGCTCCGCAAAGGTATTCCATAACGCCTGAATGTCGATCAGACGCTGTTCCCGGGCGGCAGCGGCATCGCGGATGCCTAAATGCCCCGGCAGGCCACAGAAGTTCAGCAGCAGATTGCCGATGGCGGTGCCCACGTCAAACCCAATCGGGCCAAAGTAACCGAATTCGGCGTCGATCGCTTTCAGGCTACCCTCGGCCACGAAAATCGATCCGCTGTGGATATCCCCGTGCAATAGCGCTTCGGCGTGGGAGAAGAAGCGATGCTTCAGGGAGGCCACGGCAATTTTCAACTGATCGTCGTCGCGCAGGGCGGCGACATCGTTTTCCAGCTCTGCCGGATAGTTGTTGCGCTCGTGGATCTGGTACGGATCGTTAAAGAACAGATCTTCAGTGATCTCGCACATCTCCGGGTTAATGAACTGGGCAACCTGCGCTTTTTTCTGGTGCGGGTGCAGGTAAAAATCGCTGGTGTGGAACAGCGTGTGCGCCAGGTACTCCCCCAGTTGACGCGCAGCCTGCGGGTAGGCGTTATTCTTAATCAGCTCCCCGCGCCAGATGCGATGGTCGGAGAGATCTTCCATCACCATGACCGCCAGTTCCGGGTCAAAATGATGAATTTTCACGGTATGCTGCGGGCTGTGTTTGTAATGCTCCACCAGCGTTTGCGCCTCAAGACGGGCGCGGTCCAGCGTCAGCGGCCAGGACTCACCGACGCAGCGAACGTATGGCAGCGCCTGTTTTACGATGATGCGGCTCACGCCCTGAGCATCGAAAATTTTGAAGACCAGATTGAGATTGCCGTCGCCTACTTCCTGCGCCTCTACCAGTGATGATGGATTATCAAGGCCGCCAAACTGCCTGGCATACTCCACGGCGTCCTGGGCGGTAAAGGTACGGTATTGCGACATTGCCTGCTCCTCACTGATTTGCGAATAAAGACATTTAGACGTCTATACATCTGGATTTCATCCTGACACAATGTGCTACAACAACGCAACAGGGAATTAACGACATGCAGACATTACAGACGACCAGCCTGCGGGTGGCGGATAATCAGCTCTTTATTCTCGACCAACAGGCCCTTCCGCAGGAGAAACGCTGGCTTGACGCCTCAACGGTCGAGGCGCTGGTGGGGCATATTCACGCCCTTAGGGTGCGCGGTGCGCCGCTGATTGGTCTCTCTGCAAGTCTGCTGCTGGCGCTGCTGGCGGAAAAGGGGAAAAGCCGCGACGAGCTGGCGCTGGCGCTGGAAACGCTGCGCGCTGCCCGCCCGACGGCGGTCAACCTGATGAACAATCTCGACCGCATGAAGCAGGCGCTCTGGCAGGAAGATTTCGTTCCGGCGCTGGTGACGGAAGCTCTGCGACTGATTGACGAAGACAGGCAGCTTTGTGACGCCATTGCGACAGCGGGCAGCGCGCTGGTGAAGCCCGGTAGCCGCCTGCTGACCCACTGTAACACTGGCGGTCTGGCAACCGCAGGCGTCGGCACTGCGCTGGGTGTTATTGCTCGCGCACATCAGGAGGGCAACGTCAGCAACGTCTGGGTGGATGAAACCCGTCCGCTGCTGCAGGGCGGCAGGCTGACCGCGTGGGAGCTCGGCGAGCTGGGCGTGCCGTATCAGCTGATTACCGACTCCATGGCCGCCAGCCTGATGGCAAAAGGGGAGGTAGATGCCGTGTGGGTGGGGGCAGATCGTATTGCCGCCAACGGCGATGTGGCCAACAAAATCGGCACCTATTCCCTGGCGGTGCTGGCGAAATTTCACGGCATTCCGTTCTATGTCGCCGCCCCGCAAACCACCCTCGACCCGGCGTGCCCGAACGGTGAGGCGATCCCGATTGAACAGCGCGCGGCCAGCGAAGTGACGGGCGTGGCGGGAAGCTTCGGCGCGGTACAGTGGGCACCGGAAAATGCGCAGGTTTACAACCCGGCGTTTGACGTCACCCCAGCCTCGCTGATAAGCGGCTGGGTACTGGATACGGGCGTGGTCACGCCGGAAGCGGTAGCAAAGGGGAAATTCGCCTGAGTCCGGCTATCCTTGTAAGGGGTTCCCCTGAGAGGACAACATCGTGACGCTCGATCCCGAAACAGACTTAAAACTGGAACGCGTGGTGGATGCACCGCGCGACCTGCTGTGGCTTTGCTGGACGACGCCAGAGCACATCAAAAACTTCTTTATTCCTGCCCCCCATAAAGTGACCGAATGCGACCTCGACCTGCGCGTGGGTGGACGATTCAATACCGTTTTCGACGTGGACGGGCAAAAAATGGACAATAAAGGTGTTTTCCTGGAAATCGATCCCGGTAAAAAGCTGGTCTTTACCGACGGCTATACCGAAGGGTGGAAACCGGCCGAAAAGCCGTTTATGACGGCGATTTTGTTGCTGGAGGATCTCGGGGAGGGCAAAACCCGCTATACGGCGATTGCGCGCCATCCCACGAAAGAAATCCGTGAGCAGCATGAACAGATGGGCTTCCATGAAGGCTGGGGGATCGTGCTGGATCAGCTGGTGGGGTATGTGAAGTCTCTCAGACCCCCTCTCCCTTGAGGGAGAGGGTTGGGGTGAGGGGGAGCATACGGTGATAGTGTTAAAGATGGGGGCGTTTTCTTGTCGCCCTTCTCTGACGAAAAATGGGTGTCCCCTTTTCATCAAAATACCTTTCCGGCCATATCACTTCAGGCGAGATGTTGAGCGCCTGAGCGATTAGCCATTCCCCTTTAGGCCATGGCCGGGAAAGCGCATTTGCCAGTGTAGATGATGATAGTCCAGCCTTACGTGACAAGGCTGCCAGGCTTGTTCCGTGTTTCTTTAGCGCGGCAACGATATCGGCAGGATGCCAGTTTTTATCACGCATTGTATCCTCCTTACGTAAGTTCGTTACGGGCTCAATTATCCCGTTTTGGGATAAAAAGACAATGGGAGGATATTCGATTTCAGGATATTTGTATGGAATCGGAACAATGGCCTCAGTTTATTCAGATGAATACCAGCGAGTTATCAATGCGTTGAAGAAGGCACGTAAAGAGAAAGGGATTACTCAGACGCAGCTTGCGGAGGCGCTGGGAAAACCGCAGTCGTTTATCGCTAAAGTGGAAAGTGGTGAACGCAGGTTAGATGTGGTGGAGTTTGTGCATTTGGCAAAATTGGTTGGGGCAGATGTGCAGAGGATTATCGCCAGTATTTAATTAATGTGTGACTGCGGAAATGACCACCAGAGCTGTATGTTCCCCCTCACCCCAGCCCTCTCCCAAAGGGAGAGGGAGCAATTTTCACCTATGCCAGACGCGGATACGCATCCGCAATCGCATCACCGGTAAACTGCGCCACCCAGCCCTCCGGATTATCGAATATACGGATGGCCGTAAAGTTTGGCTCTGAGCCCATATCAAACCAGTGTGGTGTGCCCGCCGGTACCGAAATCAGGTCGTTTTTCTCGCACAGCACCTGATACACCTCATTGCCAATGTGCAGGCAGAACAATCCCGCGCCTTCCACGAAAAAGCGCACTTCATCTTCGCCGTGGGTGTGCTCGTTGAGGAATTTCGCGCGCAGCGCTTCTTTTTGCGGGTTGTCGGCGCGCAGGCTGATCACATCCCAGCTCTGATAGCCTTTCTCCGCGACCAGTTTGTCGATGGCATGCTGGTAAGCGTCAATGACCACTTCTGGGGCAGGGTCGCGCCCTAAATCACGGTCAGCCGCCCAGCGTTCAAAACGCACGCCTTTGGCGTTGAGCTGTTGGGCGATCTCGGCGGCGTCGGTGCTGTGCCACAGGTGCTTACTGGCGTCTTTATCGGAATAAATGGTTAATGCGCTCATGAAGGGATCTGCTCCGGGTTAATCTCGTCGAACTGGTGAACCTGATGATGGTGGCTTGCGCCGTCATCATCACCGCGAATCAGCTGCAGGGTGCGAAAACCGGCCTGCTCAGCGGCGTCCAGCTCCTGATGGATATCCGACAGGAACAGGATCTGCGACGGGGCGATGCCCGTCTGCGCCGCAATATTCTGATAAGACTGCACCTCACGCTTGGCACCAATATGGGTATCAAAGTAGCCGCTGAACAGATGAGTAATATCACCTTCATCGCTGTAGCCAAATAACAGTTTCTGCGCAGCGACGGAACCAGAGGAATAAACATAGAGATCAATGCCTTGTGCTTTCCATTTTTCCAGCGCGGGCAGCACGTCCGGGTAGAGATGGCCGGTAAAGTCGCCGTTGACGTAACCGTCGTGCCAGATAATTCCCTGCAGGGCCTTCAGCGCCGTCGATTTACGGTCTTCATCCATAAAGGTGAAGAGGGTCTCGATAAGATCGCTGACGCTGGCGTGCGGAGTGTCGATTTCATCGCGCAGGTTGTCCAGAATCGATTTGACCGGCTCGGCGTACTGCTGGGCGGTGACGAAGGCCGCCAGACGCTCACGCGCATAAGGGAACAAAACATCATGGACAAAACGGATATCGCTGGTGGTTCCCTCAATATCCGTCACAATTGCGCGAATCATATCTTCTCCAGTTGTCGTAAACGCATTTCGCATTCAAATAAGAATTCCAATCCTTCCAGATGACGGCGGGCTTCGGCCACATCACGTCCCCAGCAGGTTAAGCCATGGCCGCGCAGAAGAAAACCATAATTAAGCGGGCGCTCCTGGGCGTAATGGGCGATTCGCGAAGCGAGGGCGTCTATATCCTGGTCGTTATCGAATACCGGAATGGCAACCGTAGCCAGATGCGTGGTCTGCCCGGTGAGGGATTTTTGCATCTCAAAGCCGCTGATGTGCAGCTCCGCCTCTTTCACCAGCCGCGAGAGCACCGTGGCGTTCACCGTGTGGACGTGCAGTACGGCGTTGGCCTCCGGGAACAGGCGATAGATGAGCGTGTGTAACCCGGTTTCGGCCGAAGGTTTACGGCCAGAGGGCGCGCGATTGGTGGCGATCTCCACCTGCAGAAAATCATCCGGCGTGAGGCTGCCTTTGTCTTTGCCGGATTCACTGAGCCAGCACAGGTTTTCATCCTGACGTACCGACATGTTGCCGCCGGTGGCGGGGGCCCAGCCTTTGGCGCCAATCCAGCGGCAGGCTTCGACCAGTTGCGTGAGTTGCAGGTTGTCTGTCATTTCCTTTTACCCTCTCGGTCAGGAATATTCATATTGTTTAGACGTCTAAGCGTCTTGATTGCCAAAGACTAACATCGTGTTATAGTGGCAGCAACATAAGTATTACAAGCAGGCACCCCACAATGAGCAATAACGCATTGATTCCGCAAAGCAAACTTCCCAACCTGGGCACCACTATCTTTACGCAGATGAGCGCTCTGGCCCAGAAGCACAACGCCATTAACCTCTCGCAGGGGTTCCCGGATTTTGATGGTCCAGGCTATTTGCAGGAGCGTCTGGCCTGGCACGTTGCCCAGGGGGCGAATCAGTATGCGCCGATGACCGGTGTGCAGGCATTGCGTGACGCCATTGCGGATAAAACGGCGGAATGCTATGGCTATCAACCGGATGCCAACAGCGACATTACGGTGACGGCAGGTGCGACCGAAGCGCTGTATGCGGCCATCACCGCGCTGGTTCGCGCGGGCGATGAGGTTATCTGCTTTGATCCAAGTTACGACAGCTATGCGCCTGCCATCGAACTGTCCGGCGGCGTGGTGAAGCGCGTGGCATTACAGCCGCCGCATTTTCGCCCCGACTGGCAGGCGTTTGCTGCGCTGCTGAGCGACAACACCCGGCTGGTCATTCTGAATACACCACACAACCCGTCGGCGACGGTGTGGCAGAAGAGCGATTTCGCCGCGCTGTGGCAGGCCATTGCGGAACGTGAAATTTATGTCCTGAGCGACGAAGTGTATGAGCACATCTGCTTTGCCGGGGAAGGGCACGTCAGCGTGCTGGCCCATCCGCAACTTCGCGAGCGCGCTGTGGCGGTGTCGTCATTCGGTAAAACCTATCATATGACCGGCTGGAAGGTGGGGTACTGCGTGGCGCCGGCGGCCATCAGCGCGGAGTTGCGTAAAGTGCACCAGTACCTGACGTTTGCGGTGAACACGCCTGCCCAGCTGGCGCTGGCCGATATGCTGCGCGCTGAGCCTGAGCATTACCGTGAGTTGCCCGAGTTTTACCGCGCACGCCGGGATCGGTTTGTGAATGCCCTGAGTCAGAGCCGTCTGGAGATCCTGCCGTGTGAAGGCACCTATTTCCTGCTGGCCGATTACAGCGCCATCTCCGATCTGGACGACGTCAGTTTTTGCCAGTGGCTGACCAAAGAGGTGGGCGTGGCGGCGATCCCGTTATCCGTCTTTTGCGCCGATCCCTTCCCGCATAAGCTGATTCGTCTCTGCTTTGCGAAACAGGAATCGACGCTGCTGGCGGCGGCAGAGCGTCTTAACGCGATCTGATTATTTGACCGTCCAGGCTTCTGAATAACGGCGGTCTGCAAAGAGTTCCAGCAGACCGTTGATTTGCTTGAGGCGTAATACCTCGTCGCTATCCATTCCCAGTTCCTGACTGATTCTCTCGTCGTCCCAGCCAAGCTGCACCAGCTCGCGGACGATATCGGACATCGCATTAATTTGATGGCGGCCGCGCGCCCGATTGTGGCGAATGGTGGCCGCTATCCGGTCGAACTTTTTCTGCCGCTCTTTACGCAGACAGGTTACAGGAAGATAGCCTTTAAGCTGGCGTTTCAATACCGCCCGGTTGGATCCAATTTCATGCCGATGGAAGCCATCGACAATTTCATAATGCCGGGCCTCACTTTCCGTCACCACAATGGGTTGGGTAAAACCGTCCATCTCCAGGGATTTACAGAGCAGCCGTTTTTCCGGCGGGGCAACGTTGTTGGGGTTGTAATCGTTCGCGGTAATCTCGTCCTGTTTGATCCACAGTACGCAGTCGACAGGCTGTTCGCGAAAAGGGCTATTTTCATGGATAGCCTGGCGAAAGGCGTTAATGGCTTCAATGCGTTTATCTTCGGGAAGAGACTGAAGATAATTTTTCATCTCGTTAATTAATTGCTGCTGCATAAGATCCCCCACTCCTTGCGTTTTGATTTCATCCGTTCGCTGTAACGCTGGTAATGCCTGGGTTTGTTCGGACTGAATGACAGCGCCCGGCACCAGTAGTCATTGTTGAGTAATACCTTGCACACGCGTCGCCAGGACGGGATATCTTTGGCGCCGATATCGCCCTCCTGAGTGTCGGGAATATCGGCCATGCCTCTCTTCTGGTACCAGTGCAAATAGATCGCGATTTTATTGCGGTAATGTTCCGCAGTGGTGTGCGGCATGCTGTCGAGAAGCAGCATGGCGTATTCCCGCCAGCTGAGCGCGTCGGGTTTCAGAATTTTGCGGTGGCCATAGAAATGATTGTCCTGCCCTGCGTAGACCCCGCCACTGTGCACGCCGTTTACCCGCTCACACATCGCCGCCCAACGTTCGGGCTCCACAACATGATAGAGCCACAATCCCTGACGTTGCTCCGGGCCAAAGGGTTCACAGATGCGCATATAGCGCGGCGGCACGCCAGCCTGAAACATCAGGTCGTAAAGCGGGTTATAGCACCCACCCGTTTTCGCAAACCAGGTCCAGATATCGGCGGTTTTCCAGTCATAAAGCGGATAGACATACCAGGCGTGCCCGCCGGGGGCGACGGTGGTCCAGGGTTTGTCATCGGCAAAGCGCTGCTTTCGTGCGTTGGCGATCGTCAAAAAGCGATTGTAGGATTCATCGGCACGAATACCGATCATCATTGCTGCCGGGCGCCTTTTGGCAAACCAGTCGGAAAATTCGCGAACAAAGGCCTCGAAGGTCATGCCGGGCTGGTAGAACGAGAAGTAATCTGGATCGGTTACCGCCTCTTCCGGGGGCGTGCGTACCCAGTTTTTACCCGGCTCCCAGCACTGCCATTCGGGCTGGAACTGTGAGAGTGAATTTTGCGTGGTCAACGGGAGCGCTACCCACCAGCATTTTTCAATCACATCGGCGTATTGTGCGATCATGTTATTCACATGCTGAATGGTACAGGTGAACTGTGCTTCCCAGTCGATAAATAACAGACAAATTTGCTTTCCCATTTTTCGGGCTTGCCGGGCCGTTAAATGGAACATAATGGTGGAATCTTTTCCGCCAGAAAATGAAACACAGATCCTTGGCAGATTCTCAAGCGTCCATGTTATGCGCTCTGTGGCAGCGTCAAGGACATTTTGATTAAGTGGATGCTTATAAATTGACAACGGCAACTCCTCCTGGAAATAAATACCGGACGTTCATGTCAATGCAGGAGAGAGAATAATAGTAGTGAAAATAAAGGCAGGTAAATCAAAAAAGGCAGATTTTTTATTATCTATAAATGAGGGTTATATTTTGATGAGAGAAATGGCTGTAAATATCACAGCCATTCGGATTTATTTTTGCGTGATTTGCTCAACAAACGTCGAGAAAACCGAGCTGTTAAGCGCTGAGCGGTTATAAACCATGAAGACTTCCATTTGAGGCAGCGTGAAGGGGGCGTCCACTTTTTTCAGTCGCAATACGTCACGGTATTTTTCATACAGGACTTCCGGGATATATCCCACTAAATGCGATGCGCTGATCATGTTTATGATTGAAAAGAGAGAGTCGCAGCGAAAACCGATTGTCCTGTCGGCATGCACTTCCTCAGTCTTTGACTGATAGTGTTTCACACCCGCTTCATCGCTCAGGAAGATCGTAAACTTCTCTTTCTGCAGCTCTTCCAGGGTAGCGGTCTCCTGCAGACGGGGGTGATCCTGGCTGCACACCAGAATCATTCGGTAATTAACATAGGGAACGCATACCATTGAGCGATTGTTGATAGGCGCAATGGAGAAAATTAAGTCTGCTTTACGGTAGGCAAGCAGGTCTTCTGCGGAATCCGCGGACAGCAGCATGTCATGAAGCTCTATTTCATAATTGTGCTCTCGCATCAATAGCTTCATGGGGTTGAGCAGATTGTCGGTTGTCAGAACCTGCGGGCAGTAGATGACAAAATTCTTTTTGAGCGATGAGCCATGCATGATGTTGATGGTCTGCTCAAGCTGATTGAGGTTTTGCTCAAGATGATGATGCAAATTTGCCCCGACGGTAGTGGGAGTGATCCCTTTTCCCGAACGGATAAACAGCGGATCGTTCAGCTGGTTACGCAGCCGCTGCAGGGATTGACTGACCGCGGAAGGCGTTATGTAGAGCGTTTCTGCTGCCTTGCTGATGCTCAGGTGTTGGTAGATGCATTCGAAAATGACCAGCAGATTGAGATCGAATTTTTTTAAGTCGTAAAGATTTGCCATGTTTCATCCTGAGTGTGCTGCGTTGCGTTATCACATCACTGATAACTATAGAAGGAACGTAACCATTTACCATCCTTGATGGTTAGCTCGCTTAATTATGATTGAAAACCAACTTAATATATCACGAACGTAGATTAATGAAATAGAACTTCAATAATGGTTAAGATATTTTTACCTTTAAAATAGAAGGCAGGACTGAATAAAAATAGTCAGATTTATATATGGACAAGTAATTATCACTCATTTTTATTTTTACTGGCGTGAGCATTAGCGGCGATGGGGAATGCTTAGTTTGGTAAAACCTATCACAGCCATAGATACGATTATCCCTTCAATCCATTGCCCTGTCCCGGCACGGGTGCTGTAATCAGGGGGCTGTAACGACCTTGATATAAAGGTATGTAGAGCGCAACGCAACGCCAGTCTCACTGGCACTGAAAGTTCCTGTGGAAAGTTCAGGTATCAGGGCCGCCCACCAGGGCGGCCTTTTTACTTTCGGGCTTTTATTCATTGGGTTCACAACGTTGTCTTGTTCGGGTTGTTAGGTATGGCTGATTGATTTGATAAAGCAAACGCATTAGCCCATGTAGCGAAAGTTCGTTACCTTACATCTCAACGAAAACACGGAGGAAGTACAGATGTCTTTGATTAACACCAAAATTAAACCTTTCAAAAACCAGGCGTTCAAAAACGGCGAATTCATTGAAGTCACTGAGAAAGATACCGAAGGCCGCTGGAGCGTGTTCTTCTTCTATCCGGCTGACTTCACTTTCGTTTGCCCGACCGAACTGGGTGACGTGGCCGATCACTACGATGAACTGCAGAAGCTGGGCGTAGACGTGTACTCTGTCTCTACCGACACCCACTTCACCCACAAAGCGTGGCACAGCAGCTCTGAAACCATCGCGAAAATCAAATACGCGATGATCGGTGACCCGACTGGCGCCCTGACCCGTAACTTCGACAACATGCGTGAAGATGAAGGCCTGGCAGACCGTGCGACCTTCGTTGTTGACCCGCAGGGCATTATCCAGGCTATCGAAGTTACCGCTGAAGGTATCGGCCGTGATGCATCTGACCTGCTGCGTAAAGTGAAAGCAGCTCAGTACGTGGCGTCTCACCCAGGCGAAGTGTGCCCGGCGAAATGGAAAGAAGGCGAAGCGACGCTGGCTCCATCTTTAGACCTGGTTGGCAAGATCTAAGTCTGTAAAGTCTGGCGGCGCTGCGCTTGCACTGGCCTACAGTATCGTAGGCCGGGTAAACGACGTGCCACCCGGCAACCCATGGGCGCCCCCCGCGCCCATTTCATTCCAGCACCATGATGCAAGTTGCATTCAGGCCGCCCGTATAAGGCAGCTTGCATGATGACGTTTTTAGAGAGGGAAGAACAATGCTCGACACTACAATGAAAACCCAGCTCAAGGCATACCTTGAGAAACTGACCAAACCTGTTGAGCTGATTGCCACGCTGGACGACAGCGCTAAATCGGCAGAAATCAAGGAACTGCTGGCGGAGATCGCCGAACTGTCACCGAAAGTGACCTTCAAAGAAGCGAACGATCTGGCGGTGCGTAAGCCATCTTTCCTGATCACCAACCCGGGCTCTGATCAGGGGCCGCGTTTTGCCGGCTCACCACTGGGCCACGAATTTACCTCACTGGTGCTGGCTCTGCTGTGGACCGGTGGGCATCCGTCGAAAGAGGCGCAGGCGCTGCTGGAGCAGATCCGCGATATCGACGGGGATTTCACCTTTGAAACGTACTATTCGCTCTCCTGCCACAACTGCCCGGACGTGGTGCAGGCGCTGAACCTGATGTCAGTCCTGAACCCGCGTATTAAACACACCGCAATTGATGGCGGCACTTTTCAGAACGAAATCACCGATCGCAACGTGATGGGTGTTCCGGCAGTGTTCCTGAATGGTCAGGAGTTTGGCCAGGGCCGTATGACCTTGTCCGAAATTGTGGCCAAAGTGGATACCGGCGCCGAAAAACGTGCCGCAGAAGAGCTGAACAAGCGCGATGCGTATGATGTACTGATTGTCGGCTCTGGCCCGGCGGGCGCCGCGGCAGCGGTCTATTCAGCACGTAAAGGTATTCGTACCGGTCTGATGGGCGAACGCTTTGGCGGCCAGGTGCTGGATACCGTAGATATCGAAAACTACATTTCTGTGCCGAAGACCGAAGGCCAGAAACTGGCTGGCGCACTTAAAGCGCACGTCAATGATTACGCAGTGGATGTGATCGACAGCCAGAGCGCCAGCAAGCTGGTTCCTGCCGCAGTCGAAGGTGGCTTACACCAGATTGAAACCGCTTCCGGCGCGGTGCTGAAAGCCCGCAGTATTATCATTGCCACCGGTGCCAAATGGCGCAACATGAACGTGCCAGGTGAAGATCAGTATCGCACCAAAGGCGTGACCTACTGCCCGCACTGCGATGGTCCGCTGTTTAAAGGCAAACGCGTGGCGGTGATTGGCGGCGGTAACTCCGGTGTTGAAGCGGCTATCGACCTGGCGGGCATTGTTGAACACGTTACCCTGCTGGAATTTGCACCAGAGATGAAGGCAGACCAGGTACTGCAGGATAAAGTACGCAGCCTGAAAAACGTCGACATCGTGCTGAATGCGCAGACCACGGAAGTGAAGGGCGACGGCAGTAAAGTCACCGGTCTGGAGTACCGCGACCGCGTCAGTGGCGATGTGCACAGCGTTCCGCTTTCGGGGATCTTCGTGCAGATTGGTCTGCTGCCAAATACCACCTGGCTGGAAGGTGCCATTGAGCGTAACCGCATGGGCGAGATTATCATCGATGCCAAATGTGAAACCAGCGTGAAGGGCGTATTTGCGGCGGGCGACTGTACTACCGTGCCGTACAAGCAGATCATCATCGCGACCGGTGAAGGGGCGAAAGCGTCTCTGAGCGCGTTCGACTACCTGATTCGCACCAAAACAGCATAATAAAAGTCAGTAAGACTGCACCTGCACCAGGAGAGGCCACCAGAAGGTGGCCTCTTTTTTTTATCTCACGACCATCACCGGAATGTGGGTGTGACGGATAACGCTGGAGGCGTTTGAACCCAGCAGATGCGTGGTAATGGACGGATTGCGTGAACCGATAACCACCACGTCGGCGTTCAGCTCGCTCGCCAGCTCGTTAACGGCATCGCGCACGCTGCCAAACCGGACATGCGTTTTAATGCGGGAAGGATCGATGGTGAAGTGCCCGACCATCGTTTGCAGGCGATTTTCCGCCTCATGCTGCAGATGCTCTTCAAAGCGGCGTACATCGGCGGCAAAGCGATGCAGACTCAGGCTGGCAGAACCCGGCAGCACGTGTAGAAGATGAATAATCCCGTCCTGCTGCGCCAGAAATTCCGCATGGCGTACGGCCTTGTCGCTCAGCTCCATCTCAAAAACATCAACCGGCATAATAATTCTTTGATACATACCCGTTTCTCCTTGTTTATAAACGCTGGACTCATTCAACCATAAAATGAATATGGTTTTTGTAAGCACTGCGGCACTTTTCTGTTTTTCCCAGGATAAATCTCAAAAGCCCGCTAATCCCGGGCAGGTCGTCAGGGAACGCTACCCTTAAATACTTACCCGGATCCTTTCGGAGGTCGCATGAAAGCACTCACGTACCACGGTCCACATCATGTTCGTGTCGAGAATGTCCCCGATCCTGTTATTGAACAACCTGACGATATTATCCTGCGCGTAACGGCCACGGCGATCTGCGGATCGGATCTGCATCTCTACCGCGGGAAGATCCCCAAAGTTGAACACGGCGATATTTTTGGCCACGAGTTCATGGGCGAAGTGGTGGAGACGGGCAGGGAAGTGAAGACGCTGCAAAAAGGCGACCGGGTGGTGATCCCCTTTGTCATCGCCTGCGGTGACTGCTTCTTTTGCCGCCTGCAGCAGTACGCGGCCTGTGAGAGCACCAACGCCGGGCAGGGCGCCGCGCTGAATAAAAAGCAAATTCCCGCGCCCGCCGCGCTGTTTGGCTACAGCCATCTTTATGGCGGCGTGCCCGGTGGACAAGCGGAATACGTTCGGGTGCCCAAAGGTAACGTCGGGCCGTTCAAAGTGCCTCAGCTGCTCTCCGATGATAAAGCGCTGTTCCTCTCCGATATCTTGCCTACCGCCTGGCAGGCGGCGAAAAATGCCCAGATTGAAAAAGGCTCCAGCGTCGCCGTTTTTGGTGCAGGGCCGGTGGGGTTACTGACCATCGCCTGCGCGCGGCTGTTAGGTGCCGAACAGATCTTTGTGGTTGACCATCACCCGTATCGTCTGCGTTTTGCCGCAGAGCGCTACGGCGCTATCCCCATCAACTTTGATGAAGACAACGACGCAGCGGAAAAAATCATTGAGCAAACCGCAGGCCAGCGCGGCGTGGATGCCGTCATTGATGCCGTGGGGTTTGAAGCCAAAGGCAGCACCACGGAAACCATCCTCAGCAACCTTAAAATTGAGGGCAGCAGCGGTAAAGCGCTGCGTCAGTGTATTGCTGCTGTTCGACGGGGCGGGGTGGTGAGCGTGCCCGGCGTGTATGCGGGCTTTATCCATGGCTTCCTGTTTGGTGATGCCTTCGATAAGGGGCTCAGTTTTAAGATGGGCCAGACCCATGTCCACGCCTGGCTTGGCGAGTTGTTACCGCTGATCGAAAAGGGGCTGCTGACGCCGGAGGAGATTGTCACCCACTATCTGCCGCTGGACGATGCCGAACGCGCCTACCGGATCTTTGAAAAACGGGAGGAGGCGTGCCGCAAGGTGATTCTGGTGCCCGGTGCAGAAACGCCGGAAGCGGCGGAACAGCAGGTTAAAGGGCTGGTGAATGCGTTTCCGGGTGGGGTGGTTTAAGACGGTTCCCTTACCTGCGGCACGATATAGGACGTCCAGGCGAATCTGCGGAAAGAGGATGCGCAGGCATCCTCTGTGCAACGCGGGTCGCGCTTGTTCAGATGGGATTAACGCAGGTAATCGCCTGCCGCTTCTGGCTGGTAGAGCAACGCCAGTACTTCCAGATGGGTCGAGGCACCGCCCGGCAATTCCCAGTGAATGGTATCCCCCGTACGCAGGCCCAGCAGGGCCGCGCCGACCGGTGCCAGCACGGAAAGCTGAGCGCTGCTGTCGGTCATTTGCGCCGGGTAGACCAGCGTGCGGGTTAACTCTTCGCCCGTTGTCAGGTTGCGGAATTTGACCTGGCTGTTCATGGTGACCACGTCATGCGGCATGGACTCCGGGGTACACATCTGCGCCCGGTCGAGCTCTTCATTCAGGGCATCGGCTACCGGGAGCGAGGCGAATTCTGGTTTTTCCAGAAGTCGGTCAATACGTTCTGCGTCAAGTTCATTGATAATGATGGTGGGTCTGGACATTTTTTACTCCATGTCGTTAATGCTGCGTGTAACGCAGAAACCAATCCAAAAGAAAACCCTCGCCGTCTGGCAGCGAGGGTTTAACTCTCCCGATGATACTGTCTGCGCACGCAACTTTGAAGTGATAGAGGTCACATTCATGGGCCATATGAATTTTCGCTGAAATTTATTCAGTCTGCATTTCTGGCGGATTGCGTTACGCTGAACGTTCTGAATCAGGATAGTGGGTAAACGCAGTTCGCGTCTGACCCTTATAAGAGAGCGCTATGTACTTTTATCAACCGTCACAGGGGCATGGCCTGCCGCATGACCCGCTGAATGCCATTATTGGTCCGCGTCCGATTGGCTGGATCTCCTCCTGCGACCAGGCAGGAAAGATCAACCTGGCACCGTATAGCTTCTTTAACTGCTTTAACTACCGCCCGCCGATTATTGGCTTTTCCAGCAACGGCTGGAAAGACAGCGTGCGTAATATTAACGAAACGGGTGAGTTTGTCTGGAACCTTGCCACGCGCGATCTGGCTGAGGCGATGAATCTCACCTCCGCTACGCTGCCTCACGATCAAGACGAGTTCTCTTTTTCCGGATTGACGCCAGCGGCAAGCCAGCTTGTAAAGGCGCCACGCGTGACCGAGAGTCCGGTGAACTTTGAGTGCCGCCTGTCGCAGTGTATTCAGCTGACCGGCGCCGACGGCACGCCGGTTGACACCTGGCTGGTGCTGGGCGAAGTGGTGGGGATTCATATTGCAGAATCGCTGCTGGAAGAGGGGATCTATCAGACGGCGAAAGCGCAGCCCATCCTGCGTGCGGGTGGGCCGACGGCCTATTATGGCATCAGTGATGAACACCGCTTCGATATGGTGCGCCCGATTGTGGATCAGTAACCCACTTTATCGATAACAAACTGTTTGCCACAGTTACCCGGATGTGGCTGTGGCGCAAAAGAGCCGGCAGACAGCGGGTTATTAATGGTGCTGGCCTTAAGCGAGATCTGCATTTCGGTCAGGTAGGCCGGATTGCCATTGCAGGTCAGTTTGAATGCTTTGACATTGTCTTTGCTCCAGCTTTTCGCCACGGCGTTATCAAAATCTTTACGGCTTACCGTTTTACCGTAGTTATCCGCCAGGAATTTACCCACCGCGCTGTTTTTTATCTCCTGATTCATCCGTACCATGGTGCCGAAATAGGCGTCAGGATCAAAGCCGAAGCAGACGCCGTGTTTGGCATATTCATAGCGTTCCAGGCAGGAGTTACCGCCAGCACCGGGCATGACGCTGTTCAGCTTTGCGGCACCCGACAGTGATAGCCCGGTTTCGGCGGCTGAGCATTTGCGGCTGGCTTTGGCTTCCGGCATGTTCGGGATTGGGCGGGTCGCGCAGCCAAAACGCATCCAGCGGCGTTCATCCACGCCGCGTGCGGCGATGGATTTTGGCAGGCCAGGCCATAATCCGTGTACGGTCAGATAATCGGTCTTGTTATTGCTCTCTTTTTGCAGACGGCACTCTTCGGGTTCGTTACGGTTACGTTCAGCCATGCTCTGGCAGAACCCGGTTTGCCAGGAAAGCGCCAGAACGTAGCGATCGAAATCGCCATACTGCGTGGCTTTGAGCGGATCCGCCTGCGCGGAGAAGACACAGAGTGCAAGCGCCATGGCGCCAGACGGGATAACGATATCCTTCCTGAACATGTGATTTCCTGATGGGTTAACGCGATAGATTTCTGGAAGTTATTAAAGCACAAAAAGCGCCCGCAGGCGCTTTTTGGATATCGGTCATTTTACTCAGGCTGCGCCAGGAACCAGCACTTCGGTTGCGATAATCACGATGATCAGGCCCACAAGCACCGGGACCGACGTGCGTTTTACCACTTCGAACGGCGAGATTTTTGCCATCCCGGCGACCGCGACTACGACACCCGATACCGGCGAAATGGTACGACCGAGGTTAGACGCCTGCAGCATGGGAATGGAGAGGTAAGCCGGGTTAATACCGGAGGAGTGAGCCAGTTTTGGGATCATCTCAACGAAGGCGTAGAACGGCGCGTTACCTGAACCGGTGGTCATTGCCGCCAGCATGGTCAGCACCACCAGTACCAGCATCAGGATAATGCTGGCAGAGCCGAACGACGTGGCGATGGAGATGAGGCTCTGAATAAAGCCGATAGTGCTCAGACCCTGCGCGAAGACGCCCGCCGCCACCAACAGCATCACAACGCCTGCAAACGCATCGGCCATACCGCGATACGCCACTTCCAGGCCAGAAAATACCTTCTGAGTGTTGAAACCACGAATAAATTCCAGCATGGCGGCCAGCAGCATACAGATAACCAGAATGGTAATGATATGCAGCTGTGGTCCCCATTTGCCGTCAAAAATCAGCACGCCGATGATAGGTGTGAACGGCAGAATGGAATAGAACGCCGGAGCGGTGGTGGTGATTTCATTCACGTCCATCATTTCGTGGCTGATGTGCTCTTTTTTATCGAGATAACGCTGCCAGAAGAAATGTGCGATCCCCATGCCCACGATAGCCACAATGGAAATCGGCAGCGTGGTTTTAAAGGCGAAATCGATGAGTGACATTTCTGCGGCTTTCGCCGCCAGTACGACGTCGCCAGAGGTAGGGGAGAGAATAATGGCCGCCGGAGAGGCGCAGATAGCTGCCGCTGCACCACGGCTAATGCCGACGTTAACCATCACCGGGAACAGGGTAGCCATTAACAATACCCCCAGGCCAGTGGCGGATGACACGGCCAGCGACATCAGACAGGCGAGGAAGTAGGCTGCCACCATCAGCAGATACGGGGAGTTGATGTACTGCAGCGGTCTGGAGGCCAGCTTCACGACCATATCGTTGGCACCAATATGGGTCATGTAGGCGGCAAAACCGCACAGCATCATGATCATCATGCCCAGATCGCCACCGCGGCTCATGAGCAGAATTTTAATGTATTCAACAATGTCTGTGGCGGTATACCCGGTGCTCGCTGCGCTGGCGGGTAAGACCTGGTGACCCATCAGGGCGCTAACGATCAGCAAGGCCAGGCCGCCGACAAATAACACGCCCGTGGCGGAATACCCCTTAATGATGTAGCGTGCTACACCGACAATGACGACGACTCCGATAAGGAGCTCGAAAAACGTAAGCATGATTTCCCCTGTATCCTTGCTGCCCGAGAGCACAAATAATCAATAAAAAAGAAGGATGAGAATGTGCCGAATTAATGGCCAGTCCTTGCTGATTAAAATCAATAAATATACTACTAAAGCAGATGTTAGCGATATTTTTGCCATGGTGATGGCAATAATGACATATGGGTATTGACCGGTGACAACAGTGGAGTATGTCATTTAAATGCTAATGAGTTGTTAATTTATTGATTCTATATTAACACGTTCCTGAATAAGAGGGGAAAAGACTTTTCCTGCCGGTGCGCGTTGGTGAGTGGGTCCGTACAGCGTTTCGTGAGAAAGGGGCTGAGCAGCACGAAAACACTGGCTGTAGAGGCTAATGATAATCTTTATACCTTGCAGACAGGGCGTTATGTTTGTCCTGAAAGCCATATTAAATGCAGGGTTATTTTTACCGGTAGGCATTATTAAAAAAGGTTTAAACGCGCCCGGGAGATGATTATTCAACAGGCCACCGTGCCGCTCTCAGAATATTCTCGCAAAGTGGCTGATTAATTAGGAGTAATGCCGATGCCGTTAAGGCTCCATTCAACTATTGTATGGTAAACTTTGCCTCGAATACTAAGAATGGTAATTGCATTGTGATCGTACGTAATAAATTTTTCTTCATTTTTCTGTTTATTTTTGCACAGTTAACGCTCTCTTCTGTGGCACAGGCTGAAGAGAACGCAACGGATAAGGGCTGGTTCTCCACCTTTACGGATAATGTTTCGCAGACCTGGAATGCGCCAGAGCACTATGATCTCTACGTGCCGGCCATCACCTGGCATGCACGCTTTGCCTATGACAAAGAAAAGACCGACAAATATAACGAGCGCCCGTGGGGGGCAGGTTTTGGTCAGTCGCGCTGGGACGAAAAGGGCAACTGGCACGGTATTTATCTGATGGCCTTTAAAGACTCCTTTAACAAATGGGAACCGATCGGTGGCTATGGCTGGGAGAAAACCTGGCGTCCGTTAGCTGACGACAACTTCCACGTTGGCCTGGGCTATACCGCCGGGGTGACTGCACGCGACAACTGGAACTATATCCCCATTCCGGTTCTGCTGCCGCTGGCCTCAATTGGTTATGGCCCTGCAACGTTCCAGATGACCTACATTCCCGGTACGTACAACAACGGTAACGTTTACTTCGCCTGGATGCGTTTTCAGTTTTAACTGAAAAAAGCTGACAAAGCGGTGAAAAAATGCGCAGTCGTTGATTCATATGGGATAAAAATCCGCCAGCGAAAATTAACGCGACTTTAGTCACTTTTTATCAAAGATCCGCTGGACAAAAGGTCCCACAATTGTTGTACTGGTAACCGACACAGCATTTGTGTCGTTTTTTAATGTAAAGGTAATTTTGATGTCTAAGATTAAAGGTAACGTTAAGTGGTTTAATGAGTCCAAAGGATTCGGTTTCATTACTCCTGAAGATGGCAGCAAAGACGTGTTCGTACACTTCTCTGCAATCCAGTCTAATGGTTTCAAAACTCTGGCTGAAGGTCAGCGTGTAGAGTTCGAAATCACTAACGGTGCCAAAGGCCCTTCTGCTGCTAACGTAATCGCTCTGTAATTCAGACGCGTCAGCAAGAATTTCAAAACCCGCTCACTGAGCGGGTTTTTTTCGTTTTGCATCAGCCAAGCAGATACATCTTCAGGAAGCTGGCAACGATCAGCACGCTCAACAACACCACGCCTGCGCTCATCAAACTCTCTTTCATTCTGTCACCCTCGTTCTGTATTGGCACCAGAGTGACAGAGAAAAATTAAGCCAACATTAACGCTTCGGCAGTTAGTGGGGGCTGGCGGAAGAAAATAGCCAGAATGCGATCCCGGTCATCGCAAAAGAGCCGAGCATATTTATCGCAACGTTCAGCAACGCCCAGCCGATACGGCCTTCCTGAAACAAAAACACCGTTTCCGCAGAAAAGGTGGAGAAGGTGGTTAAACCGCCGCAGAACCCGGTGGTAATCAATACTTTCCACATGGGATCGATGTGCGTCATACGGTTAAACCAGGCCAGACCCATGCCAATGATAAACGCACCAATCAGGTTTGCGGCCAGTGTTCCCATTGGAATCGCCTGATGCAGTGGATTAAACCGCATACTCAGGAACCACCGCGCAACGCTCCCCGTCCCCCCACCAATAAAAACAGCTAAAAGGAGTTGTAACACTGTAAATACCTGCTATTTGATGTGTAAGAGTGGCGAGTTTAACGCTGTTTATAATCAGGAGACAAATATGTATGTTGCGGTAGGGCAGTTTGCGGTCACGCCTCGCTGGCATGAGAACGCGGCGCAGTGTGTCTCGCTGATGAAACAGGCACAACAGAAGGGAGCGTCATTGCTGGTGCTGCCAGAGGCCTTGCTGGCACGCGATGATAACGACCCGGATTTGTCGGTGAAATCCGCGCAGCCGCTGGATGGCGCGTTTTTACAGCAATTACTGGCCGAGAGCGCGGGTAATGACATGACCACAATGTTGACGGTCCATGTGCCGTCAACGCCTGGCCGGGCAGTTAACACACTGGTAGCCATCCGTGGCGGCGTCATCATCGCCAGCTATGCCAAGCTTCATCTCTATGATGCGTTCAGTATCCAGGAGTCGCGCCTGGTTGACCCGGGGGGGTGCGTTCCGCCCCTGATCGCGGTTGATGGTTTAAACATTGGGCTGATGACCTGCTACGATTTGCGTTTTCCTGAGCTGGCGTTGAGCCTGGCATTACAGGGAGCGGATGTGCTTGTTCTGCCTGCCGCGTGGGTTAAAGGGCCGCTGAAAGAGCATCACTGGGCCACGTTGCTTACGGCGCGCGCGCTGGATACCACCTGTTATGTGGTCGCGGCAGGGGAGTGCGGCAATAAAAATATCGGGCAGAGCAGGGTGATTGACCCGCTGGGCGTCACGATTGCCGCCGCAGCGGAAGGTCCGGTTTTACTGATGGCGGAGATAATTTCAGAAAGGATAGCGCTTGCACGGCAGCAATTACCTGTTCTTCGCAACCGACGTTTTGCGCCACCGCAATTATTGTGATGTTTTTTTCAACAATGCTTGATTCACCTTGTTACAGGTTGCTATTGTGTGCACGCGCCAAATGACCGTTAATATGATCCGGTTTTGACGCTGAATGCAGCCTGTTTTAAGTAAAGAAGGTATCTATGGGTGAGATTAGTATTACCAAACTGCTGGTGGTTGCCGCACTGGTCGTCCTGCTGTTTGGTACCAAGAAGTTACGCACGCTGGGTGGTGACCTGGGTGCCGCCATCAAAGGCTTTAAGAAAGCGATGAACGACGATGACGCGGCAGCGAAGAAAAGCGCCGAGGATACCGTTCCGGCTGAAAAGCTCTCTCACAAAGAGTAACGGCAATGCCTTAAGGCTTGCGAAAAAAAACCGGCTCAACAGGCCGGTTTTTTTGTATTCCTGTAAGTGAATATTACAGGGTTATTTAACTTCTTCGCCTTTTGCCTGCATATCGGCATGGTAAGAGGAACGCACAAACGGACCGCAGGCAGCATGGGTGAAGCCCATCGCCATCGCTTCCGCTTTCATCTCATCAAATTCATCCGGGCTAACGTAGCGCTGCACCGGCAGGTGATGACGGCTTGGCTGCAGATACTGGCCCAGCGTCAGCATGGTCACGCCGTGGCGACGCAGATCGCGCATCACTTCGATGATTTCGTCATTGGTCTCACCAAGACCGACCATCAGACCTGACTTGGTAGGAATATGTGGATGCGCTTCTTTAAAACGCTCCAGCAGCTTCAGGGACCAGTTGTAGTCAGCACCCGGACGCACCTGACGGTAGAGACGCGGTACGTTCTCCAGGTTGTGGTTAAAGACGTCTGGTGGCGTTGCGGTCAGGATATCCAGCGCGCGGTCCATACGACCACGGAAATCCGGCACCAGCGTCTCAATCTTAATGTTCGGGCTTTTCTCGCGAATGGCAGTAATGCAGTCAGCAAAGTGCTGAGCACCCCCATCACGCAGGTCATCACGGTCAACGGAGGTAATGACCACATAACGCAGCGCCATATCAGCAATGGTCTGCGCCAGTTTTTGAGGTTCGTTTGCATCTGGTGCCACCGGGCGGCCATGAGCAACATCGCAGAACGGGCAACGGCGGGTACAGATAGCACCCAGAATCATAAACGTCGCGGTGCCGTGGTTGAAACACTCAGCAAGGTTCGGGCAAGAGGCTTCTTCACATACAGAGTGAAGGCCATTCTTACGCATCGCCGCTTTGATCCCCTGGATACGCGAAGAGTCGGCCGGAAGTTTGATTTTCATCCATTCCGGTTTTCTTAACAGCGCCTCGCGCTCTGTAGCCACGTTTTTAACCGGGATAAGGGCCATTTTATCGGCATCGCGGTATTTTACACCGCGTTCCATCACAATGGGTTTACTCATAGCGTGCGTGTTCCAGTTGCGAATATCGAAGGAAAGCGTTTCAATTCAAGGGAATGTTGTATTTATCAACTATTTTTGAACGAACGACAGGCAGTATATCATTGAAACGGTCGTTAAAGCAGCCTGCCAGGTCGCCAATTTGTAAAATAGTTGTTGTTTTGTGCCTTTTGCCCTGCGTGCGGCAGGGGCTTGTGCTGTGTAAACCTGTCAGAAGGCCTGGCGGATGATGCGGATCACATTTTCAAGTACCGGATCGCGCAGACTGAGCTTATTGTAATGCAGTGAAATCTCAATAGATTCTGCATTCAACTGGCTGAGCGGAATACTTTCCAGCGGCCAGCATTTCCGCAGCAGATGATACAGGCGCGAAGGCATGATGCAGAGCATGTCACTGCTGCCAATCAGGGACGCGGTAGTGAACATATTGTAACTGCTGAAGCTTATCTGTCGCTCCGGGAAAATGTCATCGATACGCTGGCGCAGCGCATGATGAGACTGTCCTTCCGTCATAAATGACGAGTGATCGTAGTTACGCAGATTTTCTATGGTGAGCGGCTCGCTGAGCACCGGATGCTGCTGGCGACAGACCAGCACCAGGTTGTCGGCATAGAGGATATTTTGCCCCAACGCGCGGGCGCTGAAGCTGCCGCTGTCGATAATTAAATCGGTCTGGAACTGGGCAAGCTGCACGTCAGGTTCGCTGATCGGTACATTACGCAGCAGCAGCTGCGGCGCATGCTCTTTTACGGCCTGGTAAATGGCAGGCATAACCAACACCCCCACAGAGGGAGAGCAGCCGATGGTGATGGTTCGCTGTTTGTCGTAGCTTCCGGTTAAATCCAGCGCGCCCAGAATCGACTCCAGCCCCTGGCTGATGTACTCATGCAGATGCGTGGCGTAAGCCGTGGGGGTGACACCCTGTCCCTTACGAATAAATAACGGGTCCGGAAATATAGCGCGCAGCTTTTGAATTGACTGGCTTATTGCAGAGGGCGTGAGATTAAGAATTTTCGCAGCGTTAACGATACCCTTATGGACATATACCGCCTCAAAAATAGTCAGTAAATTGAGATCAATATTACGTAAAGTCCGAAAAATTTGCGGCTTGTCTTCGCCACCGGGTTCATTCAGGCGTTTGGCTGGTAAATTATTATACTCCACGCTTTTACTCCGTACACATTCACAACATGAATGATAGTTGAATTTATTTATTATGCTTGTAGAGATTCGTAAAGTGTTGGTTTTGTTTCACTTGTTTATCAAAAACAACCAGTTGAGTGATTATCACGCAAGTTACTTAGGTCCTGCACGCAGCGCTGACGGGAGGCTAAATAATATGGATCGGTAATATTCGAGCGCTTCGAAAATATAGAATCTGCGGATTATTGTAAAGTGTAAAAGCGGCAATTAAATCGTGGCCCGTCAAATTATCGAGCCACAATGTATAATATATTAAGCAGTGATATATTCGTGCGGGGGATTGTTAAGTAGTGCTAACATATTAGCTAAAAGCACAGGACGGATATTTTCTGTTGTTGCCGTATCAACCCACTGGCACATTTGCGTCATTTCCATCCCGGCATAGCCGCAGGGATTGATGCGCTGGAAGGGCTTCAAATCCATATTGATGTTCAAAGCCAGCCCGTGAAACGAGCAGCCTTTACGGATACGCAGCCCCAGCGAGCAGATCTTCATCTCGCCCACGTAGACTCCCGGTGCGTCGGCCCGCGGATGCGCATCAATACCGTATTCCGCCAGCGTGTTGACGACCGTTTGCTCAAGCAGAGTGACCAGTTCACGTACGCCCAGCTTTCTGCGTTTGAGGTTCAGGAGAACGTACATCACCTGTTGCCCTGGGCCATGGTACGTAACCTGCCCGCCGCGGTCGCTCTGAATAACCGGGATATCGCCCGTCATCAATAAATGTTCCGCTTTTCCCGCTTGCCCCTGCGTAAACACCGGCAGGTGTTCTACCAGCCAGATTTCATCAGGGGTGGTGTCATCGCGTGAGTCGGTGAAGTCATGCATAGCCTGGGAGACAGGCTCATAAGGTTGCAGCCCGAGATGACGGACAAGAATTTTATCCTGATACAAAACGACGTCTCCGAAGACGAGGGACAAAAGATGAGGGGAGTATATCACAGCGGGGAGAGGGGTTACCCGGCAAACCGGGTAACCGCAGAGGGACTACAGCACCATACGAACAATTTCGATATTGCCGAGCTCTTCGTACAGCGTCTCAACCTGCTCAATGTGTGTTGCGGTAATGGTAATAGATACCGAGTGGTAGTTGCCCTTGCTGCTTGGTTTTACTGACGGAGAGTAGTCACCCGGCGCATGGCGCTGTACCACTTCAACCACCTGATCAACCAGCTCAGGTTTCGCCAGACCCATTACTTTGTAAGTAAATGGGGTAGGGAATTCAAGCAGTTCGTTAAGTTTGGTTTTCATGTCAGCTCCGGCGTAACGTCAAAAAGAATAACTCCCACGTCAGGTGGGAGTTATCAGGATACTTAGTATATGGGGATCAAAATCACACTTTCAAGTGTTCGATTTTTAGCCAAACCAGTGATGGAACATCAATTTAATGTAATCAATGATTTTGCCGAAGAAATTGCCTTCAGGAATTTCCTGCAGGACAACCAGCGGGCGCTGATCGATAGTTTTGCCATCCAGCTGGAAGTTAATGGTGCCTACAACCTGGTTTTTCTGCAGCGGTGCATGCAGCTCGGTGGTGTTCAGCACGTAGCTGGCTTTCAGGTCTTTCATGCGTCCGCGTGGAATGGTCAGGTACAGATCTTTGTCCACGCCCAGGGAGGCGCGATCGTTATCACCGAACCAGACCGGCTCAGAGGCAAACTCTTTACCTGCTTTCAGTGGGTTCACGGTTTCGAAGAAACGGAAGCCCCAGGTCAGCAGTTTTTTGCTTTCTGTCTCACGGCCTTTAAAGGTACGACCGCCCATCACGGCAGAGATCAGGCGCATCTGACCTTCGGTAGCAGAGGCGACCAGGTTGTAACCCGCTTTGTCGGTATGACCGGTTTTGATGCCGTCAACGTTCAGGCTGTTATCCCACAGCAGGCCGTTACGGTTGGTCTGGCGAATACCGTTGAAGGTAAACTCTTTCTCTTTATAGATGGCGTATTCGTTCGGTACATCGCGGATCAGCGCCTGGCCAATCAGCGCCATATCGCGCGCAGAGCTGTACTGACCCTCCGCATCCAGGCCGTGAACGGTCTGGAAGTGGCTGTTTTTCAGGCCCAGCGCAGAAACATAGCTGTTCATCAGGCCCACAAACGCATCCTGGCTGCCCGCAGCAAAATCGGCCATGGCGACACAGGCGTCGTTACCGGACTGCAGGTTGATACCACGAATCAGCTGAGAGACAGGAACCTGCATACCCGGTTTCAGGAACATTAAAGAAGAGCCTTTAAAGACCGGGTTCCCGGTTGCCCACGCATCGTTACCGATGGTGACCAGGTCTGTTTCTTTAAATTTACCTGCCTTCATCGCTTGGCCGATAACGTAGCTGGTCATCATTTTCGTCAGGCTGGCCGGATCGCGGCGGGCATCGGCATTCTGTTCTGCCAGAACTTTGCCAGAGTTGTAATCGATCAGGATGTAGGATTCCGCATCGATTTGCGGAACGCCAGGGATCATGGTCTTGATGTTCAGGTCATCGGCGTGAGCTGCGGAGAGCGCAGCAGCGCAAAGGGCCGTGGTCAGCGCCATGCGCTGCACAAAACGAGCAGAAAAAGTGGTCTTCATGGTCAGAACTACGACATCCGTGATGGAATTAAAAAAAGTGCCTTACTATAGCAAATGCTATTCAGGCAGGCATCCGACTTTAAGCATGAGTTTGTGAATGACTTTTACACAAACTGACAATTCGGATGCCGCCGATACATTACTTCGCTACAGCGATAAATGACTGGAGTTGCGCTTCATTTTGCAGACGCTGCTGCAGGGTCGCTGCCTGCGATTTGCTGGCAAACGGTCCCATCTGAATACGCCACACCGCCCCGTTTTGCTCAACGCGGCCTGGAACGCCAAACTGCTGGCTCAGGCGCTGTTGATACTGCTGCGCGCGGGCCTGATCGCTGACGGCGCCCACCTGAACGACAAAGCCGCCGCTGGAAGCGGCAGCAGGCGCTGCTGCCGCCGCGCTCTGGGTCGTTGCCGGAGCGGTGACGGGGGCAGGCTGCTGCGCGACGGGGGCGGCAACAGGCGCCGGGGCAGGTTCACTGCCTTCCAGCACGCCGGAGGCCAGGGTCGTTGGAGCCCCCAGGAAACCGCTACTCTTTACCGGTGCGCCAGTGCTGTCATCGCTTTGCAGCGTGTCGTTGCTGATAGGACGCACTTCGCCTGCTGGCTGAGAAGGCTCGGCCGGCGATGAGACGCTCCCCATGCCACCGTCAAGATTCGGACGATCGGGAAGGGCGTAGGTCTGTTTCGCCACTGTCGTACACGCGGTACCCGGCCCGGAGAGCGAGCCATCCGGTGCCACGATAATGGGGTCGATACGAACCTTGGTATTGTTCGAGGTGTTCAGGCGGTCGGCGGAGGCGCGCGACAGCGAAATCACACGGTCGTTACCGTACGGACCGCGATCGTTAATGCGGACTACGATCATACGGCCATTCGCCAGGTTGGTGATACGCGCGTAGCTTGGGATAGGCAGCGTCGGGTGTGCTGCAGTGAGTTGCGTCGGGTCGAACGCTTCTCCTGATGCCGTCAGGTTGCTCCCGGGTTCCGCATCATAAATGGCGGCGAAACCCGCCTGGCTGAAACGGGAAGGGTCCTGAACGATTTTGTAGCTTTTGCCGTCGCGCTCATAATCCTGATTCGCGCTGGCGTTGAGCGGTTCATAAACGGGATCGGCGCCGCTGATTTCAACGATTGGGCCATTACACACCGCAGGCTGCGGCGGCGCGACGGTTGCCTGTTGCTGACCATCATCACTTGTGCACGCCGCAAGTAAACTTGCCGCAATGCAGATCCCCAGCCACTGCTTACGCATTCCGATCCCCTTATTTTTATACGCTTTTTGACAACATTTTTCTGTGGGTATGGATCGACATCACGATACCAAACCCGGCCATCAACACGATCAGTGCCGAGCCTCCGTAACTCACCAGCGGAAGCGGAACGCCTACAACCGGCAGAATACCACTCACCATACCAATATTTACGAAGACATAAACGAATAAAATCAACATTAACCCGCCCGCCATGACGCGGCCAAAGGTGGTTTGCGCGCGCGCGGCAATCCACAACCCGCGCATGATTAACAGTACATACAGCGCGAGTAAGATCAAGATGCCGACCAGCCCAAGCTCTTCCGCCAGGACCGCAAAGATAAAGTCGGTATGGCGCTCTGGTAAGAACTCCAGCTGCGACTGGGTGCCGTGCAGCCATCCTTTGCCGCGCAGGCCACCGGAGCCAATCGCGATCTTGGACTGAATAATATGATAGCCCGCACCCAGCGGATCGGTTTCCGGATCGAGCAGCATCATCACGCGCTGGCGCTGGTAATCATGCATCAGGAAGAACCAGAGAATAGGGATGAACGCGGCAACCAGCACCACCGCAATACCAATCAGACGCCAGCTCAGGCCCGACAAGAAGAGAACAAACAGGCCGGAGAGTGCGATGAGGATAGAGGTACCAAGGTCAGGCTGTGCCGCCACCAGCAACGTTGGCAGGAAAATCAATACCAGCGCGATGGCCGTGTTTTTCAGTGATGGCGGACAGACATCGCGGTTGATAAAGCGTGCCACCATCAGTGGAACGGCGATTTTGGCAATTTCCGAGGGCTGAAAGCGAACTACGCCCAGATCCAGCCAGCGCTGTGCGCCTTTGGAGATGGCCCCAAAGGCATCTACCGCAACCAGCAAAATAATACAGAAGATGTAGAGATAGGGGGCCCAGCCTTCGTAGACGCGTGGCGGGATCTGCGCCATGACGACCATAATGACCAGCCCCATCGCGATCTGGCCAATCTTGCGCTCCATCATGCCGATGTCCTGGCCGCTGGCGCTCCAGATAACCAGAGCGCTGTAAACCAGCAGAGCCAGCAGGATCAGCAGCATGGCTGGGTCGATGTGGATTTTATCCCACAGCGATTTTTTATTTGGATTATCCGTCATGATTATTGGTCCTCCGCCGCAGCGGCCGCCGGGTTTTCAGCCGGCAGTTCGGTGTTGTTATCACCCAGCATGATGTGGTCGAGGATTTGGCGCATGATGGTACCCACGGCTGGCCCTGCGCCACCGTTTTCCAGAATCATTGCCACCGCCACCTGCGGGTTATCATAGGGTGCAAATGCCGTCATGAGCTTATGGTCACGCAGTCGTTCGGCAATGCGGTGCGCGTTATAGGTTTCGTTGGCCTTCAGGCCGAAGACCTGCGCCGTACCGGATTTGGCGGCCACTTTATACGGCGCACCGGCGAAATACTTATGCGCGGTACCGTTCGGGCGGTTTGCCACCCCGTACATCCCGTCTTTGGCGATCTCCCAGAAGCCGGAGTGAATATCCCCCACTGGCGGTTCATGCGGCTGGATCCACGGCACTTTTTTGCCCTCTTCAACGGTACTTTGCAGCAGGTGCGGGACTTTCACCACGCCGTCGTTGATGAGGATCATCATCGCTTTGTTCATCTGCAGCGGGGTTGCGGTCCAGTAGCCCTGGCCGATACCCACCGGAATGGTATCACCCTGATACCACGGTTTCTTAAAGCGCTTTAGCTTCCACTCGCGGGTTGGCATGTTGCCGGAGCGTTCTTCGGCGAGATCGACCCCGGTGTAATGGCCGTAGCCAAATTTGCTCATCCACTCTGACAGGCGGTCAATACCCATGTCGTACGCCACCTGATAGAAGAAGGTATCCGCAGACTCTTCCAGCGATTTCGTCACGTTCAGATGACCGTGGCCCCATTTTTTCCAGTCGCGATAGCGTTTCTCTGAACCCGGTAACTGCCACCAGCCCGGGTCAAACAGGCTGGTGTTGCGGTTGATGACACCCGCGCTCAGCGCCGAGACGGCGACGTAAGGTTTCACCGTGGACGCCGGCGGATAGACCCCCTGCGTGGCGCGGTTGACCAGCGGCGTGTTCGGGTCATTAAGCAGGCCGGAGTAGTCCTTACTGGAAATCCCATCGACAAAGAGGTTAGGGTCGTAGCTTGGCATGGAGACCATCGCCAGAATGCCGCCGGTACGCGGATCGGTCACGACAACTGCCGCACGGCTGCCCGCCAGTAAGGTTTCAATATACTGCTGGAGTTTCAGGTCGAGCGTCAGGTAGACGTCATGTCCTGCCTGCGGCGGCACCTCTTTCAGCTGACGAATAACGCGGCCACGGTTGTTAACTTCCACCTCTTCATAGCCGGTCTGCCCGTGCAGGACATCTTCGTAATAGCGTTCAATTCCCAGCTTACCGATATCGTGCGTCGCGGCGTAGTTTGCCAGCTTGCCGTCTTTATCGAGACGCTCAACGTCTTTGTCGTTGATCTTGGAGACGTAGCCGATTACGTGCGTCAGTGCGGAACCGTAAGGGTAATAGCGGCGCTTGTAGCCTTTCACTTCCACACCGGGGAAACGGTACTGGTTGACGGCAAAGCGGGCGACCTGGACTTCCGTCAGGTTGGTTTTAACCGGAATGGAGGTAAAACGGTGAGAACGGGCGCGCTCTTTCTTGAACGCAGCGATATCGTCATCGTTAAGATCGACAACGCTTCGCAATGCTTCCAGCGTATCCTGCACGTTGTCGACTTTTTCCGGCATCATCTCAATCTGGTAGATGGTGCGGTTTAAGGCCAGCGGGGTGCCGTTACGGTCGTAAATAATGCCGCGGCTGGGGGCGATAGGCACCAGCTTGATGCGGTTTTCGTTTGAGCGCGTCTGGTAATCGGTATAGCGGACAATTTGCAGATTATAAAGGTTGGCGATCAGCACGCCGGTAAGCAGCAAAATCCCCGTAAAGGCGACCAGCGCCCGGCGCACAAACAGCGCGGACTCAGCCGTATAGTCGCGAAAAGAATTCTGTAGTTTCATCCGCTGCTTAATCTACCCTGGTCAGTCATTACTCGCGGTGATAGGGGTGGTTGGTAGTAATGCTCCACGCGCGGTACAGGCTTTCTGCCACCAGTACCCGAACGAGCGGGTGGGGAAGCGTCAGCGCGGAGAGAGACCAACTTTGTTCTGCCGCCGCTTTACAGGCAGGGGACAACCCTTCAGGCCCGCCAATCAACAGACTGACGTCACGACCATCCTGCTTCCAGCGCTCCAGTTCGTGCGCCAGCTGCGGCGTATCCCAGGGCTTGCCTGGAATATCGAGGGTCACGATGCGGTTTTTGCCTGCGGCAGCCAGCATCAGTTCTCCCTCTTTATCAAGAATGCGTTTGATATCCGCGTTCTTGCCGCGCTTTCCGGCGGGGATCTCCACCAGCTCGAACGGCATATCTTTAGGGAAACGACGCAGATATTCAGTAAAACCGGTTTGTACCCAGTCCGGCATTTTGGTGCCGACGGCGACCAGCTGCAACTTCACGCATTAACCCCAGAGTTTTTCCAGCTCATACAGGCGACGGCTCTCTTCCTGCATGACGTGGACAATCACATCGCCAAGATCGACAACCACCCAGTCAGCGGTCGCTTCACCTTCAACACCGAGCGGTAACAGCCCTGCTGCACGTGATTCCTGCACAACATGATCGGCAATTGAAACCACATGGCGAGTAGACGTACCGGTGCAGATGATCATGCAGTCGGTGATGCTGGATTTACCCTTAACGTCGATAGCGATGATGTCCTGACCTTTCAGGTCATCAATTTTGTCGATAACAAAATCCTGGAGTGCTTTACCCTGCAAGTTTTCCCCCTGGGTGAATGAGATTGTGCAACTATGAATTCGTAGCCAGACAGTATACCTGAACTGACGCCCCTGTCGGGACAAATGTCACCGGCCGGGCTTTTGAAGGCGGGTATCATCCCACCCTCCGCCGGAGATTGCATCGCCATTTTTGTAAAACAATTTCTGTAAAGCAATGAGCGGCGGGAAAGTCTGGCAGCGGAGGATAACAGTATGGCTTACTCTGTCAAGGCAGGATAATCAATAAGGCGCTTTTTGTGCGCCCGGATTATGCGTCTGCGCTTTTCTGATACAACCCGTGCGCGTGGATATAGTCCAGCACTGACGATGGCAGGAGATCGTCACAGGCTAAACCGTGCTGCAGCCGGTCGCGAATGATTGTCGCAGAAATATCAAACCACGGTGTCTCCGCCAGATAGATCTTCCCGGCAGGTTGACTGTGCAGATCTTCCACATTGTCGGTCAGATGGGCTTCCAGCCACTGCTGATACTGCTCTTCACGCATGGTCAGCGGATAGCCCGGACGGCGGCAGACGAGCAGATGGCTGTTCTGCAGAATGGTTTCATACTGATGCCAGGTGGGGAAGTTGAGCAGAGAATCCTGGCCGATGATAAAGGCCAGCGGTTTGTCCGGCCCCTGTTCGCGCCGCCACTCCTGCAACGTTTGCGACGTCCAGGAAGGGGTGTCGCGGTGTAGCTCCCGCTCGTCGAGAGTGAAGAGCGGTTTATCCGCAATGGCCAGGGCGAGCATCTCTTTTCGCTGCTCGCTGGTGGCCTCAGGCTGAGGCCGATGTGGCGGAACGTTATTGGGCATGATAATCACGCGCTGAAGACCAATCAGATTCGCCAGAATTTCAACCGGTTTCAGATGACCGTAATGGACCGGGTCAAAGGTGCCACCGTACAGGGCCTGTAGAGAGTGCATGCTATCCATCGATAAATACATCTGCCAGCGCCTTGTGGCAGAGCAGCAGAGAAAGGCTTTCCAGTTCCGCCCAGACGGACTGGCCGTAATCTTGTTTTAACGTGAGCTCTGCGCGCATCAAAAGCTGTACCGCCTGGCGCAGCTGTTCATGGCTCAGACGATTAATGGCCTCGGTGGTCATCGCCCGACGGTTTTGCCAGACACGGTGTTTGTCGAACAACGAACGCAATGGCGTATGAGCAGACTGGCGCTTGAGCGTGATGAGCAGCAGCAGTTCACGCTGCAGCGTACGCAGCAATATAACCGGTTCGCTACCCTCAAGGCGTAGCTGCTGCAAAATATGCAGGGCGCGCTTGCTCTTTGCCATCAGCAGCGCATCAACCCAGTGGAACGGCGTGAAGTGTGCGGCGTCGTTAACCGCCTGCTCCACGCGCGGCAGAGTCAGCTTGCCATCGGGCCAGAGGAGGGCGAGCCGGTCCAGCGCCTGGGCCAACGCCAGCAGGTTGCCTTCATAGCAGTAGCACAGCAGCTGATTCGCTGCGTCGTCCAGTTGCAGGTTATTCTGCTTCGCTCTTGCCGCCACCCATTTCGGCAAATGGGCCTGCTCAGGCGTCTGGCAGGTGACCAGCACGGCATGAGTGGCGAGTTGGGTAAACCACGCGGCGTTTTCCTGCGCTTTGGTGAGCTTGTTGCCACGCACGATTAACAGCAGATCGCTGTGCAACAGGCTGGCCAGCGTCGCCAGCTGTTCATTGATGGCCGCGTTCGGACCATTCTCTGGCAGCAGGATCTGGATTGTCTGGCGTGATGCAAAGAGACTCATCGCCTGGCAAAGGGAGAAGAGGGCATTCCAGTCGGTATTGTTATCCAACTGGACGGTGTGGTGTTCATCAAAGCCCTGAGCGGCGGCGGCATGTCGCACGGCATCCAGGCTTTCCTGAAGCAAGAGCGGGTCGTTACCCAGTAGCAGATACGCCGCGCGCAGCCCTTCATTGAGCTGCGCGCGGAGTTGTTCAGGATACAGCCTGATCATCAGTTACCCATGGAGGTAGAAACAGGAGGCGTGTTGGCATCCGGTTTGTCGATGATGTCAGAACCCTGTCTTGTCGTTGCGGCAATGCCTGGCAGCTTACGGATCAGCTGTTCTGCGGCCTTGTCGTACATTTCGTTAATGATAATCTGCTGCTCAGCATCTTTTGCCAGCGCCGTTTGCGGGTTATCAAAGAACGAGCGGTACACTTTGGTATTGATAGGGAAAATGTCTTTACCCGGGATCAATACTGCCGCGTTCACCGTCAGCACCATCTGATATTCCGCAGTACGTCCATCCTGGAAGATCGACGCGGTATCTTTAGCCAGCGATGAGCTTAAGATACGTAATGACGGTACATCCTGGCGCAGGGTGCCTTTTTCGATCAGTTGAACATCGTTCAAACGTAGCTGGTTACGCACTGCCCGGCTGAGTGGACCATTCGGATCCCCTGAGTCGAAAATCATCGTTTTCATCTCAGCGGGCACCGCCGTGGTATTGCGCAGGTGCCAGCCACACCCCGCGGTGACCAGCACCGCCAGAGATAAGAGTATTGTTGCCAGTTGTCGCACGTTTCCTCCCGCGCTTAGCCAACGACCAGATTCAGCAGTTTACCCGGTACGTAGATCACTTTACGTACGGTAACGCCCTCAAGATATTTCGCCACCAGATGTTCCTGGCCAGCACGCTCACGAACCTGTTCTTCGGTTGCATCAACGGCGACGGTAATTTTACCGCGTACTTTACCGTTGACCTGTACCACCACCAGCGTGGTGTTTTCCACCATGGCGGATTCATCAGCAACCGGCCACGGCGCGTTGTCGATATCGCCTTCGCCTTTCAGCTCCTGCCACAGGGTGAAGCTGACATGCGGGGTGAACGGGTTCAACATGCGCACGACGGCCAACAGCGCTTCACGCATTAAGGCACGATCCTGCTCGCCTTCCTGCGGTGCTTTCGCCAGCTTGTTCATCAGTTCCATAATAGCCGCAATTGCGGTATTGAAGGTCTGACGACGACCAATATCATCGGTCACTTTTGCAATCGTTTTATGAACATCACGACGCAGCGCCTGCTGGTCTTCAGTCAGGGCAGCAACGTTCAGTGCCGGTGCGTCGCCCTGAGCGGTGTGTTCGTAAACCAGTTTCCAGACGCGCTTCAGGAAGCGGTTCGCCCCTTCAACACCGGACTCCTGCCACTCCAGGGTCATGTCTGCCGGTGAGGCAAACATCATGAACAGACGCACGGTATCCGCGCCGTAGCGCTCAACCATCACCTGCGGGTCGATGCCGTTGTTTTTGGACTTGGACATCTTGCTCATGCCGGTATACACCAGTTCATGACCTTCGGCGTCTTTCGCCTTCACGATACGGCCTTTCTCGTCGCGCTCAACAATCGCATCAACCGGAGAGACCCAGTTACGTTCGCCGTTCGCACCCACATAGTAGAACGCATCTGCCAGTACCATGCCCTGACACAGCAGCTGTTTCGCTGGCTCGTCAGAGTTCACCATGCCTGCGTCACGCATCAGCTTGTGGAAGAAGCGGAAGTAGAGCAGGTGCATGATGGCATGTTCAATACCACCGATGTAGATGTCTACCGGCAGCCAGTAGTTTGCCGCGTCGGAATCCAGCATCCCTTCCTGATACTGCGGGCAGGTGTAGCGGGCGTAGTACCAGGAAGACTCCATAAAGGTGTCAAAGGTGTCGGTTTCACGCAGCGCAGGCTGACCGTTAACGGTGGTTTTTGCCCACTCAGGATCGGCTTTGATCGGGCTGGTGATGCCATCCATGACCACATCTTCCGGCAGGATAACCGGGAGCTGATCTTCAGGGGTTGGCATTACGGTGCCGTCTTCCAGCGTGACCATCGGGATTGGCGCACCCCAGTAACGCTGACGGGAAACGCCCCAGTCGCGCAGGCGGTAGTTTACTTTACGCTCGCCCACTCCCAGCGATGCCAGTTTGTCGGCGATGGCGTTGAAGCCGTCTTCAAAGCTCAGACCGCTGAACTCACCAGAGTTAAACAGCGTGCCTTTTTCCGTCAGTGCTTGCTCAGACAGGTCAGGTTCAGAGCCGTCAGCTGCCAGAATAACGGCTTTGATCGGCAGGTTGTATTTGGTGGCAAATTCATAGTCGCGCTGGTCGTGACCCGGAACAGCCATCACGGCACCGGTACCGTATTCCATCAGCACGAAGTTTGCTGCCCAGACCGGAATCGCTTCGCCAGTCAGTGGGTGCTTCGCATAGAAGCCCGTGGCAACGCCTTTCTTCTCCATGGTCGCCATGTCGGCTTCTGCCACTTTCGTGTTGCGGCATTCGTCGATGAAGGTAGCCAGCTCCGGGTTATTTTCGGCAGCTTTCTGTGCCAGCGGGTGACCTGCGGCCACGGCCAGATAGGTCGCGCCCATGAAGGTATCCGGACGGGTAGTGTAGACGGTCAGAGTCTGATCGTAGTTCTCAACGTTGAAGGTGATCTCCACGCCTTCAGAACGGCCGATCCAGTTGCGCTGCATGGTCTTAACGGTATCCGGCCAGTGGTCCAGCGTGTCCAGATCGTTCAGCAGTTCGTCAGCGTAAGCGGTGATTTTGATAAACCACTGTGGGATCTCTTTACGCTCAACTTTGGTGTCGCAGCGCCAGCAGCAGCCGTCGATAACCTGTTCGTTCGCGAGAACGGTCTGGTCGTTCGGGCACCAGTTAACGGCAGACGTCTTCTTATAGACCAGGCCTTTTTTGTACAGCTCGGTGAAGAACTTCTGTTCCCAGCGGTAGTATTCCGGGGTACAGGTCGCCAGTTCGCGGCTCCAGTCATAGCCAAAGCCCAGCATTTTGAGCTGGTTTTTCATGTACGCGATGTTGTCGTACGTCCACGGCGCTGGCGCCGTATTGTTTTTGACCGCCGCGCCTTCTGCAGGCAGACCGAATGCATCCCAGCCGATTGGCTGCAGCACGTTTTTGCCCAGCATACGCTGGTAGCGTGCAATCACATCACCGATGGTGTAGTTACGCACGTGGCCCATGTGTAGTCGACCAGAAGGATAGGGAAGCATCGACAGGCAGTAATACTTCTCTTTGCTCTCGTCTTCGGTTACTTCAAAGGTACGCTTCTCGTCCCAGTGTTGCTGGACTTTTGATTCTATCTCTTCCGGGCGGTATTGCTCTTGCATGGCAGCCAGTGGTCCTGTTTTCAATACAGCTACAAATGTAGCCAATGGATGTGGTATTTCAGATCCGCATAGCATAGCCCAAACGCCCGCGTCAAAACAGCCTTTCGCACAAATGCGCTTTGCAGGAATTTACCGGGTCTGTGGTTCACCTGACAAAGCGGCGATGAAATAAGGTCTATTATTAGAAATAGTTACTTACCCGGGAGGCAAAATGATGAACAAGGTTGCTCAATTTTACCGCGAACTGGTGGCAACACTGACGGAACGGCTGCGTAACGGCGAGCGAGATATCGACGCGCTGGTGGAACAGGCGCGTGCGCGCGTGACGCAAACGGGTGAGTTAACGCGAACCGAAGTGGAAGAGGTGACGCGCGCCGTGCGTCGTGACCTCGAAGAGTTCGCGCGCAGTTACCAGGAGAGCCAGGACGAGGTGACCGACAGCGTATTTATGCGGGTGATCAAGGAGAGCCTCTGGCAGGAGCTGGCGGATATTACCGATAAAACACAGCTGGAGTGGCGTGAAGTCTTTCAGGATCTGAATCATCACGGCGTGTACCACAGCGGCGAAGTGGTGGGGCTGGGAAATCTGGTCTGTGAGAAATGCCATCACCATATTGCCGTTTATACGCCGGAGGTGCTGTCACTCTGTCCGAAGTGCGGGCACGATCAGTTCCAGCGTCGGCCGTTTGAGCCGTAGGTAAAAGCAAAACTGTTTGCTCCCTCTCCCCGTGGGAGAGGGTTGGGGTGAGGGCATCAGGCCGCACTATAGTATGCGAGCCTCTCCGCCAGCAAATCCACAAACGCCTGCCGATCGATATCCACCATTAGCGTGGTATTCGGTTTATTGCTCGTCAGCGAATAGTAATCCACCACCGTCATCCCTTGGGTGTATTTCCCCTGGGTCTCCACACCAACCCAGCGCTCTACCGTGGTAAACATCTCAGGCTTCAGCAGCCAGGCAATGGTGCACGGATCATGCAGCGGCGCGCCGTGGAAGCCCCATTTCTCGGCTTTGTGATATTCCATAAAGAAGTCGAGCAGCTCGGCCACGGTCGTGGCAACCGGGTTGCCAATCGCACGAAAACGCTCGATGTCATTCGCCATAATCTGCGCCCGGTGGGTAACATCCAGCCCGGCCATCACAATCGGCAAACCCGACTGGAAGACGATCTCCGCCGCTTCCGGGTCGACAAAGATGTTGAACTCCGCCGCAGGCGTCCAGTTACCCAGCCCCATGGCTCCGCCCATAATCACGATACGGGCAATTTTGCTGTGCAGTTCAGGATGGCTGTTCAGCAGCAGCGCAACGTTGGTTTGCGGGCCCGTTGCTACCAGCGTGACGGGTTCAGCACTCTCGCGTAGTACCTTTGCCATCAGCTCCACGGCGGTACAGGATTGCGGGGCGAAACCCGGTTCCGGCAGCGCCGGGCCGTCCAGGCCGCTTTCTCCGTGTACGTTGTCGGCAATGATCAGTTCACGCATCAGCGGTTTGACCGCGCCACCGGCCACGGGAATATCGGGGCGCTTTAGCAAGGTCAGCATACGCAGGACGTTGCGCAGGGTTTTATCCGGTGTCTGGTTGCCGGCAGATGAGGTGACAGCTTTGACTTCAAGTTCAGGGGAGGCAAGTGCAAGGACGAGGGCAATCGCGTCATCATGACCCGGATCGCAATCGAGAATAATAGGCTGTGCCATAGCGTTCTCCATACGTAGCGTTATTTTGTGACAAGGTTAACGCTGCAATGTGACGCCGACGAGAAGCAGAGATTGAAAGCGTGAGACAGTGCGCAATCCGCAGATTGCGCACTGAGAAGATTAATGCAGGATTTTAGCCAGGAAGTCTTTAGCGCGTTCGGATTTCGGGTTGGCGAAGAACTCTTCTTTCGGCGAGTCTTCAACGATCTTGCCTTCATCCATAAAGATCACGCGGTTTGCCACTTTGCGGGCGAAGCCCATTTCGTGGGTCACCACCATCATGGTCATCCCTTCGTGGGCCAGTTCAACCATGACGTCCAGCACTTCGTTGATCATTTCGGGATCGAGTGCGGAGGTCGGTTCGTCGAACAGCATTGCCACCGGATCCATACACAGTGCGCGAGCAATCGCCACACGCTGCTGTTGGCCGCCGGAAAGCTGTGCCGGGAACTTATCGGCGTGCGCAGAAAGCCCCACGCGATCCAGAAGCTTCAGCCCTTTCTCACGCGCCGCTTTTTTATCACGCTTAAGCACTTTCACCTGCGCCAGCGTCAGGTTCTCGATGATGGAGAGGTGAGGGAACAGTTCAAAATGCTGGAACACCATCCCCACGTGGGAGCGAAGCTGGGCAAGGTTGGTTTTCTTGTCGTTCACTTTGGTGCCGTTAACAACAATTTCACCCTGCTGCACAGGCTCCAGACCATTAACCGTTTTGATCAGCGTCGATTTACCGGAACCGGACGGCCCGCACACTACCACCACATCACCTTTTTTGACTTCGGTGGAGCAGTCGGTCAGCACCTGAAAGTGCCCATACCATTTAGAAACATTTTTCAGGGAAATCATTATACCGTCCTTTTCTTCAGCCAACTGACCAACAGCGACGCGCTTAAACTAATCACAAAATAGACCGCACCTGCGAAGAGCACCATCTCAACCTGCGTACCATCGCGCTCACCGATGGTGGACGCAGTACGGAAGAAGTCTGCCAGGCTCAGGACATATACCAGAGAGGTATCCTGGAACAGCACGATGCCCTGGGTCAGCAGGAGGGGAACCATGGCGCGAAACGCCTGCGGCAGAATAATGAGTTGCATGGACTGCCAGTGGGTCATCCCCAGCGCCAGCGCCGCGCTGGACTGCCCGCGTGAGATACTCTGTATGCCCGCACGGATGATCTCGGAATAGTAAGCGGCCTCAAACATGGAGAACGCAACCATCGCGGAAATCAGGCGGATATCGGTTTTCGGTGACAGTCCCAGAACGTTTTGCAGGAATCCGGGAACAATCAGGTAAAACCACAGCAGCACCATCACCAGCGGGATAGAGCGGAAAACGTTAACGTAGGCAGTGGCAAACCAGGCGAGCGGTTTGAAGCTCGACAAGCGCATTACCGCCAGCAGGGTGCCCCAGACGATACCGACGATGATGGCGATCGCCGTGATTTTTAAGGTGATCACCAGGCCATCCAGCAGGTACGGCATGGAAGGAACAATGGAACTCCAGTCAAATTCGTACATTATTTGCCCCCCAGATTGCCCGGCAGGCGAATTTTGCGTTCAACCAGGTTCATCACCAGCATGATGAAAGCGTTAATCAGAACATACGCGAGCGTAATTGCCGTGAAGGATTCCCACGCGTGGGCGGAATAATCCAGCAGTTTACCCGCCTGCGCCGCCATATCGACCAGACCGATCGTGGAGGCGATGGCCGAGTTTTTGACCAGGTTCATCATCTCTGAGGTCATCGGTGGAACAATGACGCGGTAGGCGTTAGGCAGCAGGACGTAGCGGTAGGTTTGCGGCAGCGTTAACCCCATCGCCAGACCCGCGTTCTTTTGTCCACGCGGCAGCGACTGAATAGCGGCGCGTACCTGCTCGCACACGCGTGCGGCGGTAAACAGCCCCAGACACATCATCGAGGAGACAAAGAACTGTACGTTAGGATCCAGTTCCGACTTGAACCACATGCCAATATTTTCCGGCAGCAGTTCAGGAACGACCAGATACCAGGTAAAGAACTGCACGATCAGCGGAACGTTACGGAACAGTTCCACATACAGCGTGCCGATAGAAGAGAGAAAACGGTTAGGGACGGTGCGCAGAATACCGAACAGTGAACCGACAAGGAACGCAATAATCCACGCCGTTATCGATAACGCAACGGTAACCTGAAAGCCGCTCCACAGCCAGCCAAGATAGGTTGTGTTGCCGAACGGGGCTTGTTGCAGAAATATGCCCCAGTTCCAGTCTATTGACATAATAAACTCCAGAAAAAAAAGGGTAGCAGCGCTACCCTCGAAGATTGGTGAGAAGCTCATTTTTCGCGCTGAGTGGGGAACGACCACTCAACGTATAGTCTGTCCATGCTTCCCGACAATCGAGAGGGCAGGAGATCCCGCCCCTGTAGTTCTAATTAGTTAAGAGCCTTGTCATTTGGTGATTTGAACAGTGCTTTCATGTCGTCAGACAGTTCAAAATTCATGTTGAGATTTTTGGGTGGAATTGGGTTCTTGAACCATTTGTCGAACCATTTTTCCGCTTCACCGGAGGTTTGCACCTGGGCGATGGTGTCATCGATCAGCTTCTTGAATTGCGGATCGTCTTTACGCAGCATACAGCCGTAGGCTTCTTTCGACTGGGCGGTACCAACGATATCCCAGTTGTCCGGCTTCTTCGCTTTTGCACGTTCGCCAGCCAGCAGAGCATCATCCATCATAAACGCGACGGCACGGCCACTTTCCAGCGTACGGAAGGAGTCACCATGGTCTTTCGCGCTGATGATGCGCATATCCATTTTCTTCTCGTCGTTCAGCTTGTGCAGCAGCACTTCTGAGGTTGTCCCGGAGGTCACAACAACGGCTTTGCCTTTAAGGTCAGCAAAATCTTTGATGTCGCCGCCTTTTTTGGTCAGCAGACGGGTCCCCACCACAAAGATGGTGTCGGAGAAGGCGGCCTGTTTCTGACGCTCAAGGTTGTTGGTGGTTGAGCCACACTCAAAATCGAAGGTGCCGTTTTGCAGCAGTGGGATACGGTTCTGCGAGGTGATTGGAATCAGTTTTACCTGCAGGTCGGGTTTGTTCAGCTTTTTCTTCACGGCCTCAACGATGGCGTTAGAGTAGTCCTGTGAATAGCCCACGACTTTTTGCGTGTTGTCGTAGTAAGAGAACGGGACAGAAGATTCACGGTGGCCGACCACGATCACGCCGTTTTTGGCAATCTTGTCGAGAGTGCTGCCGGCTGCCGGCGCGTCTTCAGCGTGTACAACGCCTGCGGACATCCCCATTACCAGCATTGCTGTGGCCAGTTTACGTAATTGCATACCCAACTCCTTTCTTATCAGCGTCAGTGACGCATTGATACCCATTGTGATGTTGTTATATCTCGCGCTATGCGAGTGCAGTGTTATGCAAGCTTGTTAACATTTAGTCTGGCTTAATGTAAAGATTTTGCTGCGTTATTGTTTATTTTTGCGAAGCGCGCCGCACCATTCCGAGGCAGAAATCTCTCGTTGCACCGTTTCGGTGCTACCGGCGATCTATACTGGTGCGACAAGGTTGCACACGAAGCCAAACTGCGTTTACCTGAATAAACAAAGCAATAGGCGTGCCAGAATTGAAATTTGGGAGGGAGCTGTCGGGTGGCGGCTACGCCTTACCCGACCGACGAAGAGAAATGTAGGCCGGGTAAGCGTCAGCGCCACCCGGCAACAGAAGGTAAGATTAGCGACGACGCTGACGAAGGCTCATCAGCACAGCCCCAAAGCCAAACAGGGCGGTCAGGATCCACAGCGGCCAGTTGCCGGTGCGGGCATATGGCGTCAGGCCGCTTGTCGGCGTGACTTTAGCCGTCAACACGTCGCGCGTAAACTGCGGGATCATGGCCTGAATTTCTCCCCGCGGTCCAATCACGGCGGTGATGCCATTGTTGGTGCTGCGCAACAGCGGACGCGCCAGCTCCAGTGAACGCATCCGCGCCATCTGGAAATGCTGCCACGGACCAATCGACTTACCGAACCAGGCATCATTAGAGATAGTCAGCAGGAAGTCCGTATCCGGACGGAAGTTATCGCGCACCTGTTCACCGAGGATGATCTCGTAGCAAATGGCCGCCGTCAGGGCAAAGCCGTGTGCATGCAGCTGCGGCTGCACATACGGACCCCGACTGAAGGAGGACATTGGCAGGTCAAAGAACGGAGCCAGCGGACGCAGTATCGATTCCAGCGGAACAAACTCGCCAAACGGAACAAGGTGATTCTTGTTATACCGGTCAGTCGAGGTGTAGCTGTAGTCGCTGTCTTTGCCGAGCGTAATGATTGTGTTGTAGGTATCGTAGCGGTTCTGCTGATTCAGACGCGCATCCACAATCCCGGTGATCAGCGTACTGCCGCGCGCGCGCAGCAGATCGTTCATCATGTTGAGAAACGGCTGCTGGTTAATTTCCAGATCCGGAATGGCAGATTCAGGCCAGATGATCAGCTGTGATTTACCCATCACCTCTTCAGTGGCGTTGGCGTAAATTTTCAGCGTGTTCAGCAACTCTTTTTCATCCCACTTCATCGCCTGCGGAATATTTCCCTGCACCATCGATACCTGTGTGGCGCGCTCTGGCATCAAGGTATACCACTGGATATAACGCAGCGAGAAGGGTAGAGCGAAAAGAACCAGCGCCACCACCAGTGGTTTCCAGTTACGCGTGACCAGCGCCAGCACCAGCAGGCCGCTCACCACCATCAGCAGGAAGTTAATGGCTTCAACGCCCATTACTGGCGCCAGACCTTTCAGCGGGCCGTCAATCTGGCTGTAGCCAAACTGCAGCCACGGGAAGCCGGTCAGCACCCAGCCCCGCAGAAACTCGGTAATCTGCCAGACCACGGGAGCCGCAATGGCAACGCGCAGCCAGCTGGTTTTAGGCCACAGGCGGGAGAGAATGCCCGCAAACAGACCGGTGTAGAGCGAGAGATAAGCGGCCAGCAGAACCACAAGGAAGACGTTAACCGGCCCCGGCATACCCCCAAACTGGGCGATGCTGACGTAGACCCAGTTGATGCCGGATCCAAACAGCCCCAGCCCCCAGAAGTAGCCAATGGCTGCAGCCTGAACGGGACGACGATTCAGGGTTAACCCCTGTAACCCCATCAGGGAGAGAATGGCTGCAGGCCAGATATCGTAAGGAGAAAAAGCCAGCGTACCGCTGGCTCCGAGTAACAGCGCCAGCAGCAAACGGACGCGCTGGCGTTCAAGCAGTGGGGCAAATGCCATTTACATTAATCTTCCAGTTTTGGCACCGGTGAGTCGTCCGGCGTTCTGACATGAACCTGTATAATACGTCGGCTGTCGGCCATCGCCACTTTGAACTGGTAACCATCGATGTCAACGGTTTCGCCGCGGGCAGGAAGATGACCAAAGGCCTGCATCACCAGCCCACCAATGGTATCCACCTCTTCATCGCTGAAGTGGGTGCCGAAGGCGTCGTTGAAATCCTCAATGGAGGCCAGAGCGCGAACGGTCCACGTATGGCGGCTAAGCTGACGGAAGTCGATATCTTCTTCTTCGTCATACTCGTCTTCGATCTCGCCTACGATCAGCTCAAGAATATCCTCGATCGTGACAAGGCCTGACACGCCGCCAAATTCATCAATCACAATCGCCATGTGGTAACGCTGGGAGCGAAACTCTTTCAGCATCCGATCCACACGTTTACTTTCCGGCACAACCACGGCCTGGCGTAACACTTTTTCCATGCTGAAGGCTTCGGCATCGCTGCGCATAAACGGCAGCAGATCTTTGGCCATCAAAATCCCTTCGATGTGATCTTTGTCTTCGCTGATGACCGGGAAACGGGAGTGAGCGGATTCGATAATCACATCGAGGCATTCATCGAGGCTCTGGTTACGTTTCAGGGTGATCATCTGCGAGCGGGGGATCATGATATCGCGAACGCGCTGGTCGGCGATGTCCATTACCCCTTCGAGCATTTCGCGCGTATCTTCGTCGATAAGATCGTTTTGCCCGGAATCACGAATCAGCTCCAGCAGTTCATCACGGTTTTTGGGCTCACCATGGAAAAGCTGGCTCAGAATGAGGGAGAAAAATCCCTTTTTACTGTTTGTCGTGTCGCTACTGTGTGAATTGTCGTCGCTCATGGCGTTTGTTAAGGGTTCTCTCGTCAGTTCAATGTTTACCGCCGCGCTATTTCCTTACGCGGCGGCATGTTAGTCAGTCGGTTGTCTGACTATTCTTTCTCGGCAATGTACGGATCCTCATAGCCCAGAGCAAGCATTATCTCTGTCTCAAGGGACTCCATTTCTTCCGCTTCGTCATCTTCAATATGATCGTAGCCCAGCAGGTGCAGGCTTCCATGGACAACCATATGCGCCCAGTGGGCCTCGAGCGGCTTTTGCTGCTCTTTGGCTTCCTGTTCCACCACCTGACGGCAGATGATCAGATCGCCGAGCAGCGGCATTTCAATACCCGGTGGGGCTTCGAACGGGAAAGAGAGCACGTTGGTTGGCTTATCTTTCCCGCGGTAGGTCAGGTTAAGCTCATGGCTTTCTGCTTCATCCACCAGGCGAATCGTGACTTCTGACTCTTCCTGAAACTGGGGGATAACAGCATCCAGCCATTTCTGAAACTGCGCCTCTTCTGGCATGCCGGAATTATCTTCACAGGCCAGCTGTAAATCGAGGATCACCTGACTCATTTCTGTTCTTGCTCCTGCGCTTCGCGCTTACGTTCTGCGGCCAGTTCGGCCTTACGCTTCTGATCGGCCTCTTCCCAGGCTTCATAGGCGTTAACGATACGCGCGACCACCGGGTGGCGTACCACGTCTTCACTGTGGAAGAAGTTAAAGCTGATTTCGTCCACTTCGGCCAGTACTTCGATGGCGTGGCGCAGACCCGATTTGGTGCTGCGCGGCAGGTCGATCTGGGTGACGTCACCGGTAATGACCGCTTTCGAGTTAAAGCCGATACGCGTCAGGAACATCTTCATCTGTTCGATGGTGGTGTTCTGGCTCTCATCCAGAATAATGAACGCATCGTTAAGGGTACGGCCACGCATGTAGGCCAGCGGGGCGACTTCAATCACGTTACGTTCGATGAGTTTCTCAACTTTCTCAAAGCCGAGCATTTCGAACAGCGCGTCGTACAGAGGGCGCAGATAAGGATCCACCTTCTGACTCAGGTCTCCCGGCAGGAAGCCGAGTTTTTCACCGGCTTCAACAGCAGGGCGGGTCAGCAGAATACGACGGATCTCCTGGCGTTCCAGCGCATCAACTGCAGCGGCAACGGCCAGATAGGTTTTACCTGTACCCGCCGGGCCCACGCCGAAGGTGATGTCATGATCGAGGATGTTGGCGATGTACTGCGCCTGGTTCGGTGTACGCGGTTTGATGACGCCACGTTTGGTCTTGATGTTTATGGCCTTGCCATAGTCCGGCACGCTTTCCGCGCTCTGCTCAAGCACGCGCGCCTCTTTAATGGCGAGGTGAATTTGTTCTGGTTCGATATCCTGAATTTCGCCGCGCATCGGGGCGGTATCAACATACAGGTTACGCAGAATGTCCGCAGCCGCATTGACGCAGATAGGGCGTCCGGTGAGTTTGAAATGATTATCGCGACGATTGATTTCGATACCCAGACGTCGCTCCAGTTGTTTGATGTTGTCATCAAACGGCCCGCACAGGCTCAGCAGGCGAGCGTTGTCTGCGGGCGTTAGGCTAATTTCAAGCGTGTCTATGTTCAAACTGTTCCTCTTTGATTGGTTAACTGGCCCGGCGCCCTCAGGCGTAATAAAACGGTCATTACCGAAATTATTCACGCCATGGAAAAAAGGCGCAAGCGTTGCGGAAGATATTGGGGACGTTGAGAGGAAATACAAGGCCTGCCGGGAAGGCAGGCCTGAAGGATTATGGCTGGTAAACCCGAACGCCAGAATCGTTTTCTTTACGCGTGCGGGAAATGACGGATTCAGGAGATTGCGCAATGCGCAGCCCCATCTCATCTTCGGTGCGCACCAGTTTTCCGCGCAGCGAGTTGGTCAGCACTTCCACAATCTCGACGTCCACAAATTTACCGATCATGTCCGGGGTGCCTTCGAAATTCACCACGCGGTTGTTTTCGGTACGGCCTGAGAGTTCCATGATGCTCTTACGGGAGGTGCCTTCCACCAGAATACGCTGCACGGTGCCGAGCATGCGCCGGCTCCAGGCGTTGGCCTGCTGGTTGATACGCTCCTGCAGAATATACAGACGCTGTTTTTTCTCTTCTTCCGGGACATCGTCAACCATATCGGCCGCCGGTGTGCCAGGGCGCGCAGAGAAAATAAAGCTGTAGCTGACGTCAAAATTCACTTCGCCGATGAGCTTCATGGTGCGCTCGAAGTCGTCAGCGGTTTCACCAGGGAAGCCAACGATAAAGTCGGAGCTTATCTGGATATCCGGACGCGCTTCACGCAGCTTACGAATGGTGGATTTGTACTCCAGCACCGTATGCGGACGCCCCATCAGGTTCAGCACGCGGTCAGAGCCGCACTGAATCGGCAAATGCAGGAAGCTCACCAGCTCCGGCGTATCGCGGTAAACGTCGATAATATCGTCGGTGAATTCCATTGGATGGCTGGTGGTAAAGCGAATACGGTCGATACCGTCAATCGCAGCCACCAGGCGCAGCAGTTCAGCAAAGCTGCCGGTGGTGCCGTCGTAGTTCTCACCACGCCAGGCGTTCACGTTCTGACCCAGCAGGTTCACCTCGCGTACGCCCTGTGCGGCAAGCTGCGCGATTTCAAACAGAATATCGTCTGCCGGGCGGCTCACTTCCTCACCACGGGTATAAGGCACCACGCAATAAGTGCAGTATTTGTTGCAGCCTTCCATGATTGAGACGAACGCGGTCGGGCCATCCGCACGCGGCTCGGGCAGACGGTCAAATTTTTCGATCTCCGGGAAGCTGACATCAACGACCGGACTACGATCGCCGCGCACCTTGTTGATCATTTCCGGCAGGCGGTGCAGGGTCTGGGGGCCAAAGACAATATCCACATAGGGGGCTCTCTGACGAATCAGCTTACCTTCCTGCGACGCGACGCAGCCACCCACACCGATGATCAGGTCCGGATTTTTTCGTTTGAGAAGTTTCCAGCGACCTAAAACGTGAAAGACTTTTTCCTGCGCTTTTTCACGAATTGAGCAGGTATTCAGCAGCAGCACATCGGCTTCTTTCGCATTTTCAGTCAGCTGGTATCCGTGGGTGGTATCCAGCAGATCGGCCATCTTGGATGAATCGTATTCGTTCATCTGACAGCCCCAGGTTTTTATATGGAGTTTTTTAGTCATCGACTTGCTCAGCTCAGGATTGCAAGCCGTGTATTGTAATGCTTTGGTGGGGTTGTGACCAGTGTGAAGGTTATGCGTCTCAGGACTGCAAAAATCCGGTAAACTTAAGGGATTCTCCAATAAGGAAAAGTGACCATGACACTCCAACACACCGAAATTGCCGTTGTCGGCGGCGGTATGGTCGGCGGCGCGCTGGCGCTGGGGCTGGCGCAGCAGGGATTTGAGGTAACGGTTATTGAGCAGGCGGCGACTGCTGAGTTTGACCCGACGGCAAAGCCGGATGTCCGCATTTCCGCCATCAGCGCGGCCTCTGTTGACTTGCTTCGCGGGCTGGGCGTCTGGGAGGCGGTGCTCGATATGCGGGCTCACCCTTACAGTCGCCTTGAAACCTGGGAATGGGAAAATGCCCACGTCGCGTTTGATGCCGCCGAGCTGAAGCTGCCGCGTCTGGGCTATATGGTGGAAAACAACGTCCTCCAGCGGGCGCTCTGGCAGGCGCTGGAGGCGCATCCGAAGGTGACGCTGTGTGTTCCTGCGTCGCTGAAGGCGCTGCATCTTCACAATAGCGGCTACACGCTGACGCTCGACAGCGGCGATGAACTGGCCGTGAAGCTGGTCATTGGGGCTGACGGTGCTCATTCGCAGGTCAGACAGATGGCGGGCATCGGTGTTCATGCCTGGCAGTATGAGCAGTCCTGTATGCTGATCACCGTTCAGTGTGAAAATGCGCCGGGAGAGAGTACCTGGCAGCACTTTACCCCGAATGGTCCGCATGCCTTTTTACCACTGTTCGATAACTGGGCGTCGCTGGTGTGGTACGACAAACCGGCGCGCATTCGCCAGCTACAGGGGCTTTCAATGGAGCAGTTGCAGCGTGAAATTCTGCAACACTTCCCGGCCCGTCTGGGACATATCACGCCGGTTGCCGCAGGGGCGTTTCCCCTTACACGTCGCCATGCGCTGCAGTATGCCCGTGAAGGGCTGGCGCTGGTGGGCGATGCGGCGCACACCATCCATCCCCTGGCGGGGCAGGGCGTGAACCTCGGGTATCGTGACGTTGATGCTTTACTGGATGTGCTGGGCAATGCACGTGCGCATGCGGAGGCCTGGTCAAGCCATCACGTACTCAAGCGCTACCAGACGCGACGTATGGCGGATAACTTCATCATGCAGTCTGGGATGGATCTGTTCTATGCCGGTTTCAGCAATGATCTGGCCCCGGTGCGTATTCTGCGAAACATTGGATTGATGGCGGCGGAACGCGCTGGAGGCTTGAAGCGTCAGGCGCTTAAATACGCTCTGGGACTCTAATCTTTATGCCCTCTCCCCGTGGGAGAGGGCCAGGGTGAGGGCATCAGGCCGCACAATTCTGTACAAAAACAAACAAGCCCGCAGAGCGGGCTTGTTTGTTTTAAGTGGCTGGGGTGCAGGGATTCGAACCCCGGAATGCTGGTATCAGAAACCAGAGCCTTACCGCTTGGCGACACCCCAATTGCGTTAAACGTACTGCTTAACGACTTTTAAATTGGCTGGGGTACGAGGATTCGAACCTCGGAATGCCGGAATCAGAATCCGGTGCCTTACCGCTTGGCGATACCCCAACAATTTTTTATTACCGAAACAGATCGATAATCTTAATATGGTGGCTACGACGGGATTCGAACCTGTGACCCCATCATTATGAGTGATGTGCTCTAACCAACTGAGCTACGTAGCCAGTACTGCGTTCTTCGATGGCTGGGGTACCTGGATTCGAACCAGGGAATGCCGGTATCAAAAACCGGTGCCTTACCGCTTGGCGATACCCCAATACCGCGGAGAACCGCATGATCGAAGAAATATGGCTGGGGTACCTGGATTCGAACCAGGGAATGCCGGTATCAAAAACCGGTGCCTTACCGCTTGGCGATACCCCATCCGTGCAACGCTTACCTGGGAATGGTGCGGGAGGCGAGACTTGAACTCGCACACCTTGCGGCGCCAGAACCTAAATCTGGTGCGTCTACCAATTTCGCCACTCCCGCAAAAAAGATGGTGGCTACGACGGGATTCGAACCTGTGACCCCATCATTATGAGTGATGTGCTCTAACCAACTGAGCTACGTAGCCATCTTTTTTTCGCGTTACCTTATCGGCGTTGCGGGGCGCATTATGCGTATAGACCCTTGCAGCGTCAACACCTTTTTCAACGAAAATGGCCGGAATGTGACTGTTTGGTTAGGTTGCGAACAGCGTGGCCGAATATTCGGCAATTATTGGTTATTAATCGATTTTAGACGGTGAAATGTAAGGCAAATAAAAACAGGCCCCGCAGGGCCTGATGTTCAAATACGTGTTTATTTATAGGCAGACTGGTGAACGCCTACTGCACGTCCTGATGGATCGTTCATCGCTTTGAAAGATTCATCCCATTCAATGGCTTTCGCTGAAGAGCAGGCCACTGATGGACCGCCTGGCACACACTCAGCAGCACTCGGTACCGGGAACAGCTCTTCGAAGATCTCACGGTACAGATACGCTTCTTTAGAGCCTGGCGTGTTGTACGGGAAGCGGAAGCTTGCTGTTTCCAGTTGTTGGTCTGAAACCTGTTTCGCCGCCACCTCTTTCAGGGTGTCGATCCAGCTGTAGCCAACGCCATCCGAGAACTGCTCTTTCTGACGCCATGCCACGCTCGCCGGCAGGTAGGATTCAAAACATTCACGCAGGATATGTTTTTCCATTTTACCGTTGCCGCACATTTTGTCCTGCGGGTTAATGCGCATGGCCACGTCGAGGAATTTTTTATCCAGGAACGGAACGCGCGCTTCAACACCCCATGCGGACATCGCTTTGTTAGCACGTGCGCAGTCAAACATGTGCAGCGCCTGCAGTTTACGTACGGTCTCTTCATGCAACTCTTTCGCGTTCGGCGCCTTATGGAAGTACAGGTAGCCGCCAAACACTTCATCAGAACCTTCACCTGACAATACCATCTTGATGCCCATTGCTTTAATCTTACGGGACATCAGGTACATAGGGGTGGATGCACGAATGGTCGTCACATCATAGGTTTCAATGTGATAGATCACGTCGCGGATCGCATCCAGACCTTCCTGCACGGTGAAATGAATTTCATGGTGCACGGTGCCGAGGTGGTTCGCCACGTCCTGCGCGGCTTTCAGATCCGGTGCACCTTCCAGCCCTACGGCAAAGGAGTGCAGCTGCGGCCACCAGGCTTCTGAACGCTCCTGATCTTCAACACGACGCGCCGCAAATTTCTTAGTAATGGCTGAAATAACGGAGGAGTCCAGGCCGCCGGAGAGCAGCACACCGTAAGGCACGTCTGACATCAGGTGGCTTTTAACGGAATCTTCCAGCGCCTGACGCAGCTCGGCTTTGTCAGTCACGTTGTCTTTTACCGCATCATAGTCAAACCAGTCGCGCTGGTAGTACTGACGGATTTCACCATCTTTGCTCCACAGGTAACTACCTGCCGGGAACTCTTTAATGGTGCGGCATACCGGCACCAGCGCTTTCATTTCAGACGCAACATAGAAGTTGCCGTGTTCATCATGGCCCATATACAGCGGAATGATACCAATGTGGTCGCGGCCGATCAGATAAGCGTCTTTTTCGCTGTCGTACAGGGCGAATGCAAACATACCCTGCAGGTCGTCCAGGAACTCAGGGCCTTTCTCCTGATACAGCGCCAGAATGACTTCACAGTCAGAGCCGGTCTGGAAGGCGTAGCGATCGCCATACTCGGCACGCAGCGCCTGATGGTTATAGATTTCACCGTTTACAGCCAGCGCGTGTGTTTTTTTCTCGTTATACAGCGGCTGTGCACCGGCGTTGACGTCTACAATCGACAGACGTTCATGAGCCAGAATTGCTTTGTCACTGGCGTAAATACCGGACCAGTCCGGGCCGCGATGGCGCATCAGGCGGGACAGCTCGAGTGCTTTTTTACGCAGTTCGCCCGCGTCAGTTTTAATATCCAGTACGCCAAAAATTGAACACATAACCTTCTCCGTTAACCCTGTTGCTTTGTAATGTTGCTTGCTTATGAAAATGCCGCAAAGGAGAAGAGCGCGCAAGGGTTTTACCGGGTTAAACGAAAATAGTGCAATGGTGATTGCGGAATGTTGAAAAAAGAGTATGCCATGAACAGTTTTATTGATGATTATGCAATGAACTGGCGTTTTTGTTAGATATGATTTTATTGGGCGGGGCTATAAATGAAAAACCACGCCCTGAGGCGTGGTTCTGAATCAGATAATGTCAATTTCGTCGACGGAGGGGTAGATCCAGCTCGGCCGGAACGGCATCGAATCAATGTCATCAAGTTGAGAGACACCGGAGAGCACCAGAATGGTCTCCAGACCCGCCTGGAAACCGGCCAGGATATCGGTGCGCAGGTTATCACCGACAATCACCGTCTCTTCAGAGTGGGCCTGCATCGTGTTCAGCGCGGCACGAATGATCCACGGGCTAGGTTTACCGACCACAAACGGCTTACGACCGGAGATTTTTTCGATACCGGCGCACAGTGCGCCGCAGGCCGGATAGAAACCACGGCCGTGCGTATCCGGGTTGGTGGCGATAAAGCGCGCGCCGCTGGCGACAAAGTAGGCGGCCTTATGCATCATCTCCCAGTTAAACGAGCGCGTTTCGCCGACGATCACAAAGTCCGGGTTCACATCGGTAATGGTAAAGCCTGCTTTATACAGCTCGTGGATCAGCGCACCTTCACCGACCACGTAGGCTTTTTTCCCTTCCTGACGCTTCAAAAAATCTGCTGTCGCCATTGCGGAGGTATAAAACACGCTGTCCGGTACGTTGATGCCCGCCGTAGCAAAACGGTTCGCCAGATCCTGACCGGTTTGGGAAGGGTAGTTCGTGAGAAGAACCAGCGGCATTCCTTTGTCGATGATGCGGTGTAGAAACTCCGCAGCACCTGGCACGGCGACGTTGTCGTGCATCAGCACGCCGTCAATATCACAAATTACATTCTTAATGGTCATGAACAATCCGACATCAAAAAAAGAAGGCGTTACTATAAGTCCCGATTAGCTTTCCAGCAAATGCTGCAACAGGATCCCGTTGAGCATGGCGCGTTTGACCAGCGCAAACGCGCCAATCGCAGAGCGGTGATCCAGCGTCGAACGCACGACCGGTAAATTCTGACGAAACGCTTTCAACGCCTGGGTGTTAATGCAGCCTTCAATCGCGGGCAGTAACACTTTTTCCGCCTCGACGATTTCGCCTGCAATCACCACTTTTTGTGGATTAAAGAGGTTGATGGCAATGGCAATGGTTTTGCCGAGGTGGCGCCCGACCTGTTCGATCACTTCGCAGGCCAGCGCATCGCCTTTATTGGCGGCTTTGCAGATGGCGCCGATTTTACAATCATCCAGCGTCACGCGGCTCTGGTAGCCTTGTTCCAGCAGATGACGGACGCGATGCTCAATGGCCGCGTTGGCGGCAACCGTTTCAAGACAGCCAAAATTACCACAGTGGCAGCGCTCGCCAAGCGGTTCCACCTGGATATGACCAATCTCGCCCACGTTGCCGTTACGACCAATAAAGATACGTCCGTTGGAGATAATGCCCGCCCCGGTACCGCGGTGAACACGCACCAGAATAGAGTCTTCACAGTCCTGACTCGCACCAAAGTAGTGCTCGGCCAGCGCCAGCGAGCGGATGTCGTGACCCACAAAGCAGGTCACTTTAAAGCGCTTTTCCAGCGCCTCCACCAGCGCCCAGTTCTCGACCGGGATATGTGGCATATAACGAATGACACCGCTTTCCGGATCAACCAGCCCGGGCAGGATCACCGAAATGGCGATGAGCTCGCGGATCTTGCGCTGACAGCTTTCGATAAAGTGCGCGATGGTATTGAGCAGCGCGTGCTCCAGTGTCTCCTGGGTGCGCTCCGGAAGAGGGTAGTGCTCTTCGGCAATGGCTTTACTGCTCAGATCGTAAAGCGTCAGGGTGGTGTCATGGCGACCAAGACGAACGCCAATGGCCTGAAAATTGCGGGTTTCGGTGATGATGGAAATTGCGCGGCGGCCCCCGGTGGAGGCCTGCTGATCGACTTCTTTGATCAGGCCGCGCTCAATAAGCTGACGTGTAATTTTTGTCACGCTGGCGGGAGCAAGCTGGCTTTGTTCGGCTATCTGAATACGTGAGATTGGCCCGTGTTGGTCAATCAGGCGATATACCGCCGCGCTGTTAAGCTGTTTAACGAGATCGACATTACCGATTTGAGCTTGTCCGCCTGGTGTCATACTTTTACTTACTCAGTGACGACCTCGTTACCATTAACGATGGTCTTAATAATTTTATAATCGTGTGTGAATGCCGTCAGGTTTGCAACCATGCCTGGTGCAATTCTGCCGAGCTGTTTATCCACGCCGATGGCACGCGCAGGATAAAGGGTTGCCATGCGCAGCACTTCTTCAAGCGCAATGCCGCAATGCTCGACCAGGTTACGCACGCCTTCAATCATGGTCAGGGAGGAGCCGCTCAACGTACCGTTTTCATCCACACACAGTCCGTTGCGGTAGTATATTGTTTTACCGGCAAAAATGAACTGCTCAATATTTGCACCTGCCGGTGCGGTGGCATCCGTCACCAGGCAAAGCTTGTCACCTTTCAGCCGCTTGGCGTTGCGAATGTTGGTGTAATCGACGTGTAAACCGTCCGCGATGATGCCGCAGTAAACGTCTGGCTCATCCAGAATCGCCCCGACCAGCCCCGGTTCACGACCCGTGATATACGGCATGGCGTTATACAGGTGTGTCGCAAAGGTAATACCCGCACGGAAACCGGCTTTTGCCTCTTTCAGCGTGGCGTTTGAATGGCCCGCTGACACGACAATCCCGGCGGCGGCCAGTTTGCTGATCACGTCAGTACCGGTCATTTCAGGTGCCAGCGTCACTTTGGTGATCACATCCGCATTGGCACACATATAGTCGACCAGTTCGGCATCAGGCTTACGCACGTAATCCGGATTATGCGTCCCTTTCTTCACCATATTCAGCCATGGCCCTTCAAGGTGCAGACCCAGAGCCTGATTTGGGTGTTTCGCCAGGTATTCACGCATAACGCGGATACCCTGTTTCATCAGCTCATCGCTGCTGGTGATGAGGGTTGGGAGATAGCTGGTGCAGCCCGATTTCTCGTTCGCTTTCTGCATGATTTCCAGCGTTTCGACGGTGACGGCGTCTGCGGTGTCGTTAAACTGCACACCGCCGCAGCCGTTCAGCTGTACGTCGATGAAACCGGGGGAGATTACTGCTCCATTGAGTGAGCGCTGTTCAATCTCCGGCGGCAGCTCTGCCAGCGGACAAACACGTTCAATCAGGCCATTGGCGATAACAATCGCATGGTCATCCAGAATTTCATGGCCGGTATAAATCCGACCGTGGGTTAAAGCGTACATAACGACCCCCGGTTAAAAAAAGCGGCCGCCTCTTCATGAAGAGGCGGTTATTCAATTACAGACCTTTGATGTTCTCAGCTTCTAACTCGTTGAAGTATTTAAGCGTCTTCACCTTCAGTTCCATCGTGGACGGTTCGTCACAGACGATGACGGATTTTGGATGCAGCTGCAGGCAGCTGATGGTCCACATGTGGTTTACGTTGCCTTCAACGGCAGCCTGGAGCGCCTGCGCCTTCACGCTGCCCAGGACCAGAATCATCACTTCTTCGGCATCCAGCAGCGTGCCGACGCCGACGGTCAGGGCATATTTAGGAACCTGGTTCACATCGCCATCAAAGAAGCGGGAGTTTGCCACGCGCGTGTCATGGGTCAGCGTTTTAATACGGGTACGGGACGCCAGTGACGACGCGGGTTCGTTAAACGCGATATGACCATCGTTACCCACACCGCCCATAAACAGGTGGATTTTACCGTAAGAACGGATTTTTTCTTCATACTGACGGCATTCTGCGTCAATATCAGGCGCGTTTCCATTCAGCAGGTTAATGTTTTCAGCTGGAATATCAACGTGATCAAAGAAATTACGGTGCATGAAGCTATGGTAGCTTTCCGGGTGATCCTTCGGTAAGCCGACATATTCATCCATGTTGAAGGTGACAACGTGTTTGAAGCTAACCTGGCCTGCTTTGTGCATCTCTACCAGTGCTTTATATGCGGTCAGCGGTGTGCCGCCGGTAGGGAGGCCAAGGACGAAAGGACGATCGGCGGTTGGTTTGAAGGCGTTGATACGGTTAACGATATGGCGAGCGGCCCATTTACCGACTTGTTCAGCAGTTGCCAGGGGAATCAGTCTCATTGTTCACCTCAAGAGTTTAAGTAGAAGAGTGGGCGGATGGGTATCGGGACCTGATACTTAAGCGTAACCTGGAACCTTTCAGGCCGGATCAATCCGTCTTGATTTTTCGAATGATAAAATAAGTTTTCGATGTTAGCCAGTGAAAGGGAGGGTGATAAACGATATTTGGTGACAAAAATCACAAAAAGTACGCTTTTAATTTGCGATACGAATTAATTTTTCACACACTCACAATGCCAGTGAATCATCAACTGTATTTCTAGTTCGTGACACAATAAAAAACATAGTTAATGCACGAGCCTTAACAAGGGTCTCGTAGGGGGAATAGGATGAATATTTTAGGTTTTTTCCAGCGCCTCGGTAGGGCTTTGCAGCTCCCTATCGCCGTGCTACCGGTTGCAGCACTGCTGTTGCGATTCGGGCAACCCGATCTTCTTAACGTGCCGTTTATCGCGCAAGCGGGTGGTGCGATATTTGACAACCTGGCGCTGATTTTCGCCATCGGCGTGGCGTCCAGCTGGTCTAAAGACAGCGCGGGTGCCGCGGCGCTGGCAGGGGCAGTCGGTTATTTCATCCTGACCAAAGCGATGGTAACCATCAACCCTGAAATCAACATGGGTGTTCTGGCGGGTATTATTACCGGTCTGGTCGGCGGTGCAGTGTACAACCGTTGGGCGGGTATCAAACTGCCAGATTTCCTGAGTTTCTTTGGCGGAAAACGCTTTGTCCCGATTGCGACAGGCTTTTTCTGTCTGATTCTGGCCGCTATCTTTGGTTATGTCTGGCCACCGGTACAGCATGCCATTCATGCAGGCGGTGAGTGGATCGTGTCTGCGGGCGCAATGGGGGCAGGTATCTTCGGTTTCATCAACCGTCTGCTGATCCCAACCGGCCTGCATCAGGTTCTGAATACCATCGCATGGTTCCAGATTGGTGAGTTCACCAACGCGGCAGGTACCGTATTCCACGGTGATATCAACCGCTTCTACGCGGGTGACGGCACTGCGGGCATGTTCATGTCCGGTTTCTTCCCAATCATGATGTTTGGTCTGCCGGGCGCTGCACTGGCAATGTATCTGGCCGCGCCAAAAGCGCGTCGCCCAATGGTTGGCGGCATGCTGCTCTCTGTTGCGGTAACGGCGTTCCTGACCGGTGTTACTGAGCCACTGGAATTCCTGTTCATGTTCCTGGCTCCGCTGCTGTACCTCATGCACGCGGTGCTTACCGGTATCAGCCTGTTTGTGGCCACCCTGCTGGGCATTCACGCGGGCTTCTCCTTCTCAGCCGGTGCGATCGACTACGTGTTGATGTACAACCTGCCGGCAGCCAGCAAAAACGTCTGGATGCTGGTTGTGATGGGCCTGGTGTTCTTCGTTGTCTACTTCCTCCTGTTCAGCGCGGTTATTCGTATGTTTAACCTGAAAACGCCGGGCCGCGAAGATACAAAAGATGACGTCGTAACCAGTGAAGCAAACAGCAATACCGAAGAAGGGTTGACCCAGCTGGCAACCAGCTATATCGCCGCGGTAGGCGGTACCGACAACCTGAAAGCCATTGATGCCTGTATTACCCGTCTGCGTCTGACCGTTGGCGACTCTGCGCGCGTAAGCGATGCCATGTGCAAACGCCTGGGCGCGTCTGGTGTGGTGAAACTGAACAAACAAACCATCCAGGTTATTGTGGGTGCGAAAGCCGAATCTATCGGCGATGAAATGAAAAAAGTGGTTGCCCGTGGACCGGTTGCTGCTGCCTCAACGGATAGCGCGCCTGTGGCTGATGCTCCGGTTGCTAAACCGCAGGCTGTACCAAACGCCGCTACTATCGCCGCGCTGGTTTCACCGGTTACGGGTGAGGTGGTCGCGCTTGAGCAGGTACCTGACGAAGCGTTTGCCAGCAAAGCGGTCGGTGACGGTGTTGCGGTGAAACCAACGGAGAAAACCGTTGTGTCTCCTGCGGCGGGCACCATCGTGAAAATCTTTAACACCAACCACGCGTTCTGCCTCGAAACCGAAAAAGGCGCGGAGATCGTGGTTCATATGGGTATTGATACCGTTGCGCTGAACGGCCAGGGCTTTACTCGCCTGGTGGAAGAGGGCGCAGAAGTGGTTGCAGGTCAGCCGATTCTGGAAATGGATCTGGACTTCCTGAACGCCAATGCCCGTTCGATGATAAGCCCGGTGGTATGCAGCAACACCGACGACTTCAGCGGCCTGGTGCTTCAGGCGAAAGGTAAGGTGGTTGCGGGGCAAACGCCACTGTATGAGATTAAAGGCAAGTAATCGCTCCTGAGTAGAGTCATGCCTTAAGCGGCGGGGGAGATCCTCCGCCGCTTTTTTTTGCAGCAAATGCCCCCATTATTTTCTTCCGGGACGTTTTAAGGGTTGTCACTACGTCCGGCTTATAAGATCATATGCCGTTATACGTTGTTTACGCTTTGAGGAATCCACGATGAGTGAGGCAGAAGCCCGCCCGAGTAACTTTATTCGTCAGATCATCGATGAAGATCTGGCCAGTGGTAAGCACACCACAGTGCATACGCGTTTCCCGCCGGAGCCAAATGGCTACCTGCACATTGGTCACGCCAAATCGATCTGCCTGAACTTTGGTATCGCACAGGATTACCAGGGGCAGTGCAACCTGCGTTTCGATGACACCAACCCAGTAAAAGAAGACATCGAATACGTTGAGTCCATTAAGAACGACGTGCAATGGCTGGGCTTCAACTGGTCTGGCGATATCTGCTACTCCTCTGACTATTTCGATCAGCTGTATGCCTATGCCGTTGAGCTGATCAATAAAGGTCTGGCCTATGTTGACGAGCTCTCTGCGGATGAAATCCGTGAATACCGCGGCACGCTGACGGCACCGGGTAAAAACAGCCCGTTCCGCGATCGCAGCGTGGAAGAGAACCTGGCGCTGTTTGAAAAAATGCGTGCTGGTGGTTTCGAGGAAGGTAAAGCGTGCCTGCGTGCCAAAATCGATATGGCATCACCGTTTATCGTGATGCGCGACCCGGTGCTTTACCGCATTAAATTCGCTGAACATCACCAGACCGGTAACAAGTGGTGCATCTACCCGATGTACGACTTCACCCACTGCATCAGCGATGCGCTGGAAGGCATCACCCACTCGCTGTGTACGCTGGAATTCCAGGACAACCGTCGTCTGTACGACTGGGTGCTGGATAACATCACAATTCCGGTGCATCCGCGTCAGTACGAGTTCTCTCGTCTGAATCTGGAATACACCGTGATGTCCAAGCGTAAGCTGAACCTGCTGGTGACCGATAAGCACGTTGAAGGCTGGGACGACCCACGTATGCCGACCATCTCCGGTCTGCGCCGTCGTGGCTACACCGCGGCGTCAATCCGTGAGTTCTGCAAACGCATTGGCGTGACCAAGCAGGATAACACCATTGAGATGGCGTCTCTGGAATCCTGCATTCGTGAAGATCTGAACGAAAACGCGCCGCGCGCGATGGCCGTTATCGACCCGGTAAAACTGGTTATCGAAAACTATCCGCAGGGTGCGAGCGAAATGGTCTCGATGCCTAACCATCCGAACAAACCGGAGATGGGCAGTCGTGACGTACCGTTCAGTGGTGAAATCTGGATCGATCGTGCTGACTTCCGCGAAGAAGCGAACAAACAGTACAAGCGACTGGTGCTCGGTAAAGAGGTGCGTCTGCGTAACGCCTATGTGATCAAGGCTGAGCGCGTAGAAAAAGATGCGGAAGGCAACATCACCACGATCTTCTGCACATACGATGCCGAGACCCTGAGCAAAGATCCGGCGGACGGTCGTAAGGTGAAAGGCGTGATCCACTGGGTCAGTGCATCACACGCGCTGCCGGTAGAGATTCGTCTGTACGATCGTCTGTTCAGCGTGCCTAACCCAGGCGCAGCTGAAGACTTCCTGGCGACCATCAACCCGGAATCGCTGGTCATTAAACAGGGTTACGCTGAGCCATCCCTGAAAGCGGCTGAGGCGGGTAAAGCCTTCCAGTTTGAACGTGAAGGTTACTTCTGCCTGGACAGCCGTCACAGCACCGCTGAAAAACCGGTATTTAACCGTACGGTTGGTCTGCGTGATACCTGGACGAAGATCGGCGAATAATAACGCCGCGCTGGTCAATGAGAAACAAACGCCGCGTAATGCGGCGTTTTTTTATAGAGTGATCATGCCTTTAAAGCAGTAGCCAAATAGCGTTTATAAAAATAACAGGTCAATGTGGTGCTACTTATTTTTTTTAAAAAAAGTTTATCCCCTTTCAAAAGTCTGACGCACCGTAAAAAGAATATCATTTAACGCGTTACTTATTGAAAATCGGCCTTTTCCCCCGCCAGTACTGGCATCCCGTTAAATGTTACAAAGCACTACCAATTATGTGCTCTTCGTCATAATCCTGAGTTTTAGCCACCGAAAAGCATTGATAATTCGCGTCGCGAAAAATAACCTAAAGACGGTAGTTATTCGAGGGTATTTCCGACTACCCCTGACCATCAGGTCTTTTATATTTTTCGCCGTTTTAGGCGTTTTAATTCGTCAAAGAGGAATAATCTATGCGTACGTTCAGTGGCAAACGTAGTGCGCTGGCGCTGGCTATTGCCGGTGTGACAGCAATGTCAGGCCTGGTGGTGACGCCAGACGCTAAAGCAGCAGGCTTCATCGATGATTCAACCCTCACGGGCGGTATTTATTACTGGCAGCGTGAACGTGACCGTAAAGATGTCACGGAAGATAAATATAAAACGAACCTTTCTCACTCTACCTGGAACGCCAATCTGGATTTCCAGTCTGGTTACGCTGCCGATATGTTCGGTCTGGATATTGCCGCCTTCACGGCAATTGAAATGGCGGAAAATGGTGACAGCGGCCACCCGAACGAAATAGCCTTCTCCTCCAGTAATAAAGCGTATAAAGAAGACTGGTCCGGAGATAAAAGCGGTATCAGCCTGTATAAAGCTGCCGCGAAATTTAAATACGGCCCGGTATGGGCGCGCGGTGGTTATATTCAGCCAACCGGTCAAACCCTGTTAGCACCGCACTGGAGCTTTATGCCAGGTACCTATCAGGGGGCAGAAGCGGGCGCCAATTTTGATTACGGTGACGCAGGTGCGTTGAGCTTCTCGTATATGTGGACCAACGAGTATAAAGCGCCATGGCATATCGAAATGGACAAGTTCTACCAGAACGATAAAAAGACCAAAGTGGATTATCTTCACTCGCTGGGCGCGAAGTACGACTTTAAAAATGATTTAGTGCTTGAAGCGGCATTTGGTCAGGCGGAAGGTTATATCGATCAGTATTTTGCTAAGGCCAGTTATAAATTTGACATCGCGGGTAGCCCGCTGAGTACCAGCTACCAGTTCTACGGTACGCGAGATAAAGTCAGTGATGGTGGCGTGAATGATATTTATGACGGCACGGCGTGGTTGCAGGCGCTGACCTTCGGCTACAAAGTCGGTCAGGTAGATTTGCGTCTTGAAGGAACGTGGGTTAAAGCGGAAGGGCAGCAGGGCTACTTCCTGCAGCGTATGACCCCAACCTATGCATCTTCAAACGGTCGTCTGGATATCTGGTGGGATAACCGTTCCGACTTCAATGCCGATGGCGAAAAAGCAGTCTTCTTCGGCGCAATGTATGATCTGAAAAACTGGAACCTGCCAGGCTGGGCGGTGGGGGCATCTTACGCCTACGCATGGGATGCGAAGCCTGCTGATATGGCAACGCCAGACGCATACTACGATCCAAACTATCGTCTCAAAGAATCCGCTTACAGCCTGGATGCGATCTACACCCTGCAGGATGGTCGCGCCAAAGGTACTATGTTCAAACTGCACTTTACACAATACGACAACCACTCCGATATCCCGAGCTACGCCGGCGGTTACGGCAACATCTTCCAGGATGAACGCGACGTGAAATTCATGGTTATCGCACCGTTCACCATCTTCTGATGACTCGTCCGGCGGGGTAATTCCCGCCGGACCGGAGACTACATATGAAAAAGATTGTAATCGTCGCGTTGCTGGCATCGGGACTGGTGGCTTGTGCGCAGAATCAGGCCCCGAAAGAGGACTCCCGTCTGAAAGAAGCCTACAGCGCGTGTATCAATACGGCGGAAGGTTCGCCGGAGAAGATCGAAGCCTGTCAGAGCGTGCTGAATGTGCTGAAAAAAGAGAAAGCGCATGAACAGTTCGCAACCCAGGAGAATATTCGCGTAATGGATTACCAGGCCTGTATCCAGGCGCGTAAAACCGGTAACGATCAGGAAGTCGCGAAGCGTTGCGATCAGATCTGGAAAGAGATTCGCAGCAACAACAGCCTTTAACCCGCTGTTATCATGCCCGGTAGCGCTGCGCTGCCGGGCTTTTTTTTGCCAGACCGCAGGCAAAAAAAAAGCCAACCTTGCGGCTGGCTCAGAGTATGAAACGTGTTTATTTCGCGTCGTGCGCGTGATCGTCTTCGCGGCAATCGCCTTCAGCGCAGTGACCATACAGGTACAGGCTGTGGTTCGTCAGGCGGATACCGTGACGTGCGGCGATTTCACGCTGGCGAGATTCAATGGAATCATCGCTGAATTCAATGACCTTGCCGCAATCCAGGCAGATCAGGTGATCGTGGTGATGCTGTTGAGTCAGTTCGAATACAGATTTACCGCCTTCGAAATTATGACGGGTGACAATGCCCGCGTCATCAAACTGGTTCAGCACACGATAGACGGTTGCCAGCCCAATCTCTTCGCCCATGTCGATAAGACGCTTATAAAGGTCTTCCGCACTGACATGGTGATTGTCTGGACCCTGAAGCACTTCAAGGATTTTTAACCGAGGAAGCGTAACTTTCAGGCCAGCCTTCTTTAATGCGGTATTGTTGTCAGTCATGCGGAATCTGTCCTGTTGCTAAACGATTCACTTCTGTAGGAAGTGACAGAAATTGCACCCGGGATAATGCGTCTCATTATAGAACTGCCATGGCTAAATGAAAACTGCAAGTCTCAGGTAAAGTATGCTTATAAAAACGTGGTATCACCAACAAACTTGCATTGTGAAAGCCACGTTTTATCAGGGGGTCATTGTACAGGTCTGGGCGAAAAAGTTAAAAGATTGTAGCAATTAATTTAATCGGTTTGACCTGGTTTATGGGCGCAACCACCGTTGCGCCGCAAGAATCATCAGGCGTTAAGAATATCGTCCAGGTGCAGCTCTTCACGGATCTGCTTAACCCATTTTTCAACGCGCTCGGCGGTCAGTTCTGGCTGACGATCTTCGTCAATCGCCAGACCCACGAAGTGATCGTCGTCTGCCAGACCTTTAGACGCTTCGAAGTGGTAACCAGCGGTAGGCCAGTGACCTACAATAACGGCACCGTTTGGCTCAATAATGTCGCGGATGGTGCCCAGCGCATCACAGAAGTACTCTGCATAATCTTCCTGGTCGCCGCAGCCAAACAGGGCAACCAGCTTGCCGTTGAAATCCACCTCTTCCAGCGTTGGGAAGAAATCATCCCAGTCACACTGGGCTTCACCGTAATACCAGGTCGGAATACCCAGCAGCAGGATGTCATAGCCTTCGAGATCTTCTTTGCTGCTCTTGGCGATGTCGTGCACATCGGCAACGTCTTTACCGAGCTGTTTCTGAATGTTTTTTGCGATATTTTCGGTATTGCCGGTATCACTGCCGAAGAAAATGCCGATAATTGCCATGAGTAAAATAACCTCTTGATACTTAATGGTATGGTGGCGCAATTTGTCCACGGATAAAGGCAATAATAGCAGAACAGGCAACCCTGCGGAAACAGCTATCGCGCAGGACTGCACTCTGTGCTACATGAAAAGGGTAATAAAGGGATTTTTCGGACTTATGCCTTACTGCGCATGGTCTCGAGTTGGGTGAGTAACATCTCTTCGATCAGCTCGCTGCGGCTGATATTACGCGCGTCAGCCAGTTCGTTTAGCGCATCGACAGCGTCGGCGTTGAGCTTCAGTTCGACACGCTTAAGCCCACGATTTTTATCGCGTTTAAGCTGGTTGCGTTTATTAATACGCAGCTGTTCGTCGCGCGAAAGCGGATTCGTTTTTGGTCGTCCCGGTCGACGCTCATTCGCGAACAGATCTAGTGTCGTACGGTCCGTTTGTTCTTTGGCCATGATTCTGAGACTTCGGGGGAAACACGCCGCCCTGCTAATGCCTGGGCGATAAGCGCGCCATCATACATCACCAAAAACGGCACGCCAACGACTGGAAGCCCGCAGCCTTCCAGTCGCTCTCTTTTTAATCAATTTGCCGTATCAGTCAGATAGCGGCGAATGGCGCGTAAGACGGCATCTGGTTTTTCCGCATGAACCCAATGTCCGGCGCCAGCTATGACATGAGCGCGTGCCTGCGGGAATTGCGCCAGCAGGGTATCGCGACAGGCGTCGGTAACGTAGGGCGAATTGCCGCCACGAATGAAGAGGGTAGGGTGCGGCCATGCCGGAACGGTTTCCCAACCGACGATGTTATCGTACTGCTCCCACAGCACCGGCACGTTGAACCGCCACTGGCCGTCAACGAACGATTTCAGCAGAAACTGGATAACCCCTTCTTCATCCAGATGCTCACGCATAACGACGGCTGCCTGTTGGCGCGTCGAGACGCCAGCGTTGGTCACCGCGTTGATGGCGGCGAAAATCTCATCATGGCGACGGACGTGGTAATCCACCGGGGCGACATCTATGACCACCAGGCCACTTATTCTTTCTGGTGCCAGAGCCGTCAGGGCCATGACCGCTTTGCCGCCCATTGAATGCCCGATCAACGTCACTTTCTCGAGATTGTTGGCATCCAGCGTATCCAGCAGATCCTGCGCCATGGCCGCATAGGTCATCTCTTCTGAACGCCCGGAAAGGCCATGATTTCGCATATCCACCTGCAAAATATCGTGATCGGTAACCAGATCGCGTGCCAGCACGCCCAGGTTATCCAGGCTGCCAAACAGCCCGTGAACCAGTACGATGGGAGGATTCGTGTTCGGCGATTGTGCAGATTGCGCTCGGGTATTCAATTTCATGGCAAAGTTCTTTTTTTAGGTGTGACAGGTTAGGGTATTATGTTGACCATTCTGCCGCCCGGCTGCAAGGTTCCAGTTTAATCTGACTTTTGCCGCCAACCTGGTTTGACGCTATCCGCTGTTGGGATTTGACTTTATAATCTCAACGACTTGTATTCAGATAAGATATCGCACTGGATTAAGATGAAAACAATCGAAGTTGATGACGAACTCTATCAGTTTATTGCCAGCCAAACGCGGCATATCGGGGAGAGCGCGTCCGACATTTTACGGCGAATGCTTAAAATTTCCGCCGCCTCACCGTCTGCTACCCCAGCCACTAAAGATGTCGTGTCTCAGCCGAGTGTTGTTGCACAAGCAAAACCTGCCGCCGTGCAGGTGAAAGACAAAGTACGTGCGATGCGCGAGCTGCTGCTGTCTGATGAATATGCAGAGCAGAAAAAAGCGGTCAACCGCTTCATGCTGGTGCTGTCTACACTTTATTCACTGGATAACAAGGCGTTTGCTGAAGCGACTGAGTCGCTGCACGGTCGCACGCGCGTCTATTTCGCGGGCGACGAGCAGACGCTGCTGCAAAATGGCAACCAGACCAAACCTAAACATGTCCCTGGCACACCGTACTGGGTCATCACCAATACCAATACGGGCCGCAAGTGCAGCATGGTTGAACACATCATGCAGTCCATGCAGTTCCCGGCGGAATTGATTGAAAAGGTTTGCGGTACAATTTAACCCTTGCATCAGAAGGACCCGGTAATGGCAAATCACAGCCGTGCAGGCCAACCTGCACAACAAAGCGATTTGATTAACGTCGCTCAGCTGACCGCGCAGTATTATGTGCTGAAACCGGTCGTGGGCAACGCAGAACACGCAGTGAAGTTTGGGACATCAGGCCATCGCGGTAGCGCGGCACGCCATAGCTTTAACGAACCGCACATTCTGGCCATTGCTCAGGCCATCGCGGAAGAGCGCGCCAAAAACGGTGTTACCGGTCCGTGCTACGTGGGGAAAGATACTCACGCCCTGTCTGAACCGGCATTCATTTCCGTGCTGGAAGTTCTGGCGGCGAACGGCGTTGATGTAATTGTGCAGGAAAATAACGGTTTCACCCCAACGCCTGCCGTCTCTAACGCTATCCTTGTGCACAACAAAAAAGGTGGCCCACAGGCTGACGGTATCGTTATCACGCCTTCTCACAACCCGCCAGAAGACGGTGGTATCAAATACAACCCACCTAACGGTGGCCCGGCAGATACCAACGTCACCAAAGTGGTGGAAGACCGCGCCAACGCCTTAATGGCCGATGGTCTGAAAGGCGTTAAGCGTATCTCTCTGGATGCGGCCATGGCGTCCGGCCACGTGAAAGAGCAGGATCTGGTGCAGCCGTTCGTGGAAGGGCTGGCGGATATCGTCGATATGGCGGCTATCCAGAAAGCCGGCCTGAAGCTGGGTGTGGATCCGCTGGGCGGCTCCGGTATTGAATACTGGAAACGCATTGCAGAGCATTACAAGCTGGATCTGACCATCGTTAACGATCACGTCGATCAGACCTTCCGCTTTATGCACCTTGATAAAGACGGCGCGATCCGTATGGACTGCTCCTCCGAGTGCGCGATGGCAGGCCTGCTGGCACTGCGTGACAAATTCGATCTGGCCTTCGCCAACGACCCGGATTATGACCGCCACGGTATCGTTACCCCGGCCGGGCTGATGAACCCAAACCACTACCTGGCTGTGGCAATCAACTACCTGTTCCAGCACCGCCCGCAGTGGGGCAAAGAGGTGGCTGTCGGTAAAACGCTGGTCTCTTCAGCCATGATCGACCGCGTGGTCGACGCGCTGGGCCGCAAGCTGGTGGAAGTGCCGGTTGGTTTTAAATGGTTTGTTGACGGTCTGCATGACGGCAGCTTCGGCTTTGGTGGTGAAGAGAGCGCGGGGGCATCCTTCCTGCGTTTCGATGGCACACCATGGTCAACCGACAAAGACGGTATCATCATGTGTCTGCTGGCGGCGGAGATCACCGCGGTCACCGGCAAGAACCCGCAGGAACACTACGACGAGCTGGCGGCGCGCTTTGGTGCACCGAGCTACAACCGTATCCAGGCAAGCGCGACCTCCGCACAGAAAGCAGCCCTGTCTAAACTCTCTCCGGAGATGGTCAGTGCCAGCACGCTGGCCGGTGATCCCATCACGGCCCGTCTGACGGCAGCGCCGGGTAACGGTGCCTCTATCGGGGGGCTGAAGGTGATGACCGAAAATGGCTGGTTCGCCGCGCGTCCATCCGGTACGGAAGATGCGTACAAAATCTATTGTGAAAGCTTCCTCGGCGCTGAGCATCGCCAGCAGATTGAGAAAGAAGCGGTAGAGATTGTCAGCGAAGTGCTGAAAAACGCGTAAGTGGTGTTCGGCGCGGGCTGATGCCCTCACCCCGGCCCTCTCCCACAGGGAGAGGGTGAAAACACGAAAAACGGCAACCCCTGGGTTGCCGTTTTGCTTTTACCTAACTATGTTTATTCTTTAATTCAAACCGCGGTGAGACCAGCCCGTACAGCGTCCAGCCCATAAAGGTCACCATCGCACCATAAAGCATCGCCTCCTGGCCGGATGAGTAGAGCGCATAGAAGCTGTAAATCGCCCCAATCAGCGCCACAATATTGGCCGCCCGAGCTTTGCGGGGATCAACTTTCGCCACTTTCTGAATGATCACCAGCGCCGCCATCGACAGAATATACGGAATGATATTTGTCACCACCGCCAGGTTGACCAGCACGTTGAACTGGCTGTTCAGCGACGGGCTAATGGTCATCAGCGACAATCCGCTCTGGAAGATGACAATGGCCAGCATGCCCTGCACCGGCGCATCGGCTTTGGTCACGCGGGAGAAGATTTTCGGGAAGTAACCTTCGTCAGCCGAAGATTTAAACACCTGCGCAATGGTGAACTGCCAGCCGAGGAGTGAACCGCAACAGGACATGACCATCAGCCCCATGATCACTTTCCCGACTTCCGGGGTGAACATCTGCGCGAAGGCCAGCCCAAACGGCGCCGTGGAGTTAGCCAAATCCATGTTCGGTACGATACCGGCAATAACATTAGTGGAGACGATATAGATCACCGCCGCGCCCAGCGTTCCGCCAAGAACGGCAATCGGGACGTTCTTTTCCGGGTTCTCTACCACTTCCGCATTCGCACAGGCAGATTCCAGACCAAGGAAGGCCCACAGCGTCATGGCGATAGAGGACCCCACAGCGGAAAAGAACGGCACATGGTGCGGGTTCCAGGAGTTCGCGTACAGGGTCGGACTGAACCAGAACCAGCCGATAATGCACAGACCCACAACCGGGATAATCACGCCCCAGACGGTGATGCTACTCAGCTGGCCCGTGATGCGCGCGCCGCCAAAGTTGGCCACGGTGCAGATCCACAGTACGCCGATGGTGGCTAAACCAATTTGCACCGGACTGAGCGTGGCACCAAACAGCTCCGTACCGTAACCCACGGCGGAGATGGCAATCGCCACGTTGGCGATCAGTAGCGACACGCCATAGGTGTAGTTAGCCATAAAGTTGCCAGATTTGCCGAAGGCGTATTCGGCGTAGCCGCCCATCCCGCCTGACTTGCGGCTGAACATTCCGCATTTGGCAAATGCCCATGCCAGCGCCATGGAGCCGACCGCGGTTACCAGCCAGGAGATAATCGAAATGGTACCCACCTCGGCAAGTTTGGTGGGCAGCATAATAATCCCTGACCCCATCATGTTGACCATGGTGAGGATGGTCAGCTGCACCACGCCCATCTTATTGGACTTACTCATAATTTTTCTCCTTTCAGCAGCGCGGGCTGAGCGGCGGGTTGTTTGATGACGTTACAGCGAACCTGTTTGCGTCCGTCACACTCCTCGACGTACACACCCTGCAGTTCCGGTGCGAAGCCCGGTAAAAGGTTGATACCCTCTTCCAGCGCGGCAAAGTAGCGCAGGACGGAGCCTCCCCAGACTTCACCCGGAACCACGCACAGCACGCCTGGTGGGTAAGGCAGGGCGCCTTCGGCGGCAATACGGCCTTCCGCATCACGTAGCGAGACCAGTTCAACCTCACCACGCAGATACGCATAGTTTGCGTCCTGCGGGTTCATCATCACGCGAGGGAAGTGAGACTTACGGAACATCTCTTTTTGCAGCTGTTTCACGTTATGGCGGGCGTACAGTTCATGCATCTCCTGGCATATCTGGCGCAGGGTATAACCGGCGTAGCGTTCCGGGTATTGCTTACAGATAGACGGAAGCACCTCTTTTAATGGCGCATCGGTCTGAAGCAGTTTTTCGAAACGCACCAGCTGTGCCACCAGCTGCTGCAGCTTGCCCATATCTTCTGCAGGGGTCAGCAGGAACAGGATCGAGTTGAGATCGCATTTCTCGGGCACGATGCTGTTTTCACGCAGGAAGTTAGCCAGGATGGTGGCGGGCACGCCGAAATCCTCATACTCGCCGGTACGGGCGTTGATGCCCGGCGTGGTCAACAGCAGTTTGCACGGGTCGATAAAGTATTGATGCTCGGCATACCCTTCAAAAGCGTGCCAGTTTTCACCCGGCACAAAGTGGAAGAAGCGCAGGTCGGTGGCAATTTCAGCCGTGTCCCAGCTTTCCCACGGACGGCCATCTACCAGCTCCGGCACGAACGGGCGAATAAACTGGCAGTTCTCCAGGATCAGCTTGCGTGCTTCAATGCCGGTAACCACGCAGTCCATCCACATATTGCGGCCACTCTGCCCCTCGTGCATGCGGGCGTTGATATCCAGTGCGGCAAACAGGGGGTAGAACGGGCTGGTGGAGGCGTGCATCATAAAGGCGTTATTCAGGCGCTTGTGCGGGACATAGCGCGGTTGGCCTTTAATATGGCGGTCTTTCTTGTGAATTTGCGAGGTCTGCGAAAAACCCGCCTGCTGTTTATGGACTGACTGGGTAACCAGGATCCCCGGATCGTTTTCGTTCAGCTCCAGCAGCAGCGGAGAGCAGTCGGCCATCATCGGAATAAATTGCTCGTAGCCCACCCAGGCAGAATCGAACAGGATGTAGTCGCACAGGTGACCAATTTTATCGACGACCTGGCGGGCGTTATAAATGGTGCCATCGTAGGTGCCCAGCTGGATCACCGCCAGACGGAACGGACGTTCGTCACGCGCACGACCCGGCGCCACTTCCGATACCAGCTCGCGCAGGTAGCTCTCCTCAAAGCAGTGGGCATCAATGCCACCAATAAAGCCGTACGGGTTGCGCGCCGTTTCCAGATAGACCGGCGTGGCACCCGCCTGAAGCAGGGCTCCGTGGTGGTTGGATTTATGGTTATTACGATCGAACAGCACAAGGTCGCCGGGGGTGAGCAGGGCGTTTAGCACCACTTTGTTGGATGATGAGGTACCGTTCAGCACAAAGTAGGTTTTATCCGCATTAAACACTTTCGCCGCGTGTTGCTGGGCAATGCACGGCGCGCCTTCATGAATCAGCAGATCCCCCATGGCCACGTCGGCGTTGCACAGATCGGAGCGGAAAAGCGTTTCGCCGAAGAAATCGACAAATTGATTACCGGCAGGATGACGGCGGAAAAATTGCCCACCCTGATGCCCCGGACAATCGAATGCGCTGTTGCCCTGATTCACGTAGTCGACCAGTGCGCGGAAAAACGGGGGGCGTAGCTGGGTTTCGTACTTCTGCGCGGCCGCTTCCAGTTGACGTCCGTAAAAGTCGTTACTGGTCTCTGAACACTCAAACACACCGTGAATGCGCGATAAATATTCAGCCGGAATGAACTCTTCTTTATGTGTCGCAATAAATACGGGAATACCAAACCCGGTAGCTTCTATTTCTTCCAGAGTGCCACTGGAAATATCGCTCACGGCCAGAACAATGGCGGCGACGTCAATATAATCAGAGGTGCTGACATCTACCAGTTCACGGTGAGTGGTAAAGCAATCAGGGCATGCACGGCTGGCTGCAATTTTTAAACTTTTCATCTTTCACTCTTTATTTAAGGCAATATTCGTCCCTCGATTTCTCGCTAGAAAGAAATCGATAATGTCCGGAAAAAAAAGCAAAGTGTGGCCGCTGATAAAAAATCAGTAAGTTGCTTTTTAATGAATGAGATTCAGTCCGCCCGGCTGCGGATAAGTCTGAATTAAATTGAATGAACGCACGCCTTCACAGGCAACGGCCTGTAAAATAGAGTTTTTTCAGGTTAACCTGCAAGCGGGTGCGCCAGAAGTCGAAGGACTACCGGGCATTAAAGAGATGGAAGTCAAAGCAGTTTCGGTGGGCAAACATCATGATATGTGTTGTCCGCCTTATATGGGGCATCAAGCGATTATTGTTTTCCATGTTTCATTTTCCTTTCAGTAATTGAAAGCATGGTCATTTTATCCAGGAAAAAGCGATTAACTGTGAATCAGATCACCCTTAACCGATCAAATCAGAAATAATTATTCGTTTTCGATGAATATCGCAGATCAAAACACTGGTTTGTTGATGATGCGTTAACGGATTGTGTTGTTTCTGTTTTGAATGAGCGAAAATAAGCCAAAATTATCGCTTATGGCTTATTTAAACGGAATTATGTGGGTGGGTTTGTTTTTATTGGAAATAAAATTGAATAGTTATTCAAAGCATAAACCGATAACCGATACCGGTTTCAGTTAATAAATGGCGAGGACGTGCGGGGTCGGTTTCAAGTTTCTGGCGCAGGTGGCCCATATATATGCGTAAATAGTGACTATGTTCCACGGCGTTGGGTCCCCACACCTGAGCCAGCAGCTGACGTTGGGTCAGCACCTTACCGTGGTTGTTGAGCAAAACCGCAAGCAGGCGGAACTCTATCGGCGTGAGATGGATCTCCTCTTCACCGCGCACAATACGTCGCGAAGCGAGATCAACCTGCACATCACCGAAAGTGTACGTTGGGTCGGCAGGCGTGGCGGCACCGTGGCGACGCAGCGCCACACGAAGGCGAGCCTGTAACTCACCAATCCCAAAAGGTTTAATAAGATAGTCGTCCGCCCCGGCATCCAGTGCGGCGATTTTATCTGACTCTTCGGTGCGTGCGGAGAGCACCAGAATGGGCATCTGGCTCCACTGGCGCACCTCGCGAATAAAATCGATACCGTCGCCATCCGGCAAACCGAGATCGAGGATCACCAGGTCCGGCTTGCGGGTAGCGGCTTCAATCAACCCGCGCTGGAGCGTACCGGCATCATGAACGCGCAGACCGTAACCTTCCAGCGCAGCGCGCAGAAACCGGCTAATGGCGAGTTCATCTTCTACAATCAGGACGTTGATCACAAATCCTCTGGTAATTCATCAAGTTCTGGCGGGGCGTCCAGAGGAAGTGTAACACAAAAACGTGCACCTCCTTCCGGGCGGTTCTCCGCCGAAATGGTGCCGCCATGGACGTCAATAATGGCCTGGCAGATCGCCAGACCCAGCCCAACCCCCGGAATGGCAGACTCTTTATTGCCTCGTGAGAATTTTTCGAATATCGCTTTTTCCTGCCCGGCAGGAATACCGGGCCCGGTGTCCCAGACATCGAGCCGCAGGGTGTGATCTTCCACCGAAGCATTCACCCCAATTTGCGCGTGTGCTCCGGCATATTTACCCGCATTTTCCAGCAGATTAATTAACACCCGCTCAAACAGCGGGCCATCAACGTGAATTAATGTCAGGGGATCGGGCATGTTCAGGGCGATATGCCGTCCGCCGAGACCGGGCTCCAGCATTTTCAGCGCGCTTCCTACCACTTCCTCAAGCGTGAGCCACTCTTTTTTGAGGTTGAACCCGCCAGACTGTATCCGCGCCATATCGAGCAGGTTATTCACCAGCCGCGTGGTGTTCAGCACGTGCTGGCGGATCTCGCTGGCCTGCAGGGCATGTTTTGAACCTTCAGCCGCCAGATCCAGGGTCAGAATTTCCGACTGGCCAAACAACACGGTGAGAGGCGTGCGAAGATCGTGGGAGAGGGCCGCCAGCAACGAGTTACGAATGCTTTCACGCTCGCTTGCCAGACGCGCCTGCTCTTCGCTCGCCGTCAGCGCCAGTCTTTCGAGCGCACTGGCAACCAGCAGCGTAAAGGTCTCCAGCAGCCTTTGCTGCTCGGGGATCATCAGCTGGCGCAGATTAGACGGCTCGACGATGACCAGCCCCTGATTTTTATCGGCACTGCGCAGCGGCAGGATCTGATACGGCACGCCGGGCAGGGTGTCTGTCCCTGCACCGGCCGGTAAACCTTTATCGAAGCTCCAGCGCGCAATGGCTTCATCCCAGGGCGTCATGCCCGAGGCCGACGTCAGCGGGCGTAATTTCCCGTGCTCGTCCGGGAGTAAAATCAGGTTGCTGGCATTAAAGGTCGAGCGGATAAACTGCTCGCTGGTCTGGACGATATCCAGCGGCGTGCGGCCTACCGCCAGCGATTTAGACATCTCGTATAAATGTCGGGTGCGCTGTTCGCGATAGCGGGCGATACGCGCCTGATAGCGAACGCCTGCCGTCAAATTCCCGATCACCAGCCCGACGGTGAGCATGACGGCAAATGTGAGGACGTACTGTACATCCGAGACGGCAAGCGTTCCGCGCGGGTCGATAAAGAAGAGATCGAAGCTGATGACGTTAATCACCGTCGCCAGGACTGACGGCCAGCGCCCGTAGAAGAGCGCCACCACCACCACGCCGAGCAGGTAGATCATCACCAGGTTGGCGGCATCAAATGCAATCAGCCACTGGCTGGCAATAAAGGTAATCAGGGCGCAAAGCACGACGGCGATAAGGCAACCGCGAAGCTGGATGCGCCATTTATCGGTGAACGTGCGGCTGTCTGGCGCACGGTTGGGTAACGGCGTGGGTTTGTCGTCCAGCGCCACGACCACCAGATCCAGGTCGGGTGCACGCCGGGCCAGCTTGTCGGCAAACGATTCGCGGCTAAACCAGCGCCGGTGCTGGCGACGGCCAATGACAATTTTGCCCAGGTTGTGCTCACGCGCGTAGCGCAGAATGGCTTTATCTTCCTGCGGATCGGAGAGGGTCGCGGTTTCCGCCCCCAGCTCCTGGGCCAGGCGCAGCGAACTGAGGATCGCGCGACGCTGGTTTTCTGGCAGGGCGTGAAGCTGCGGCGTTTCGACATACACCGCATGCCAGACGCTGCCAAATTTCGCAGCCAGCCGGGCGGCGGTACGGACAAGCTTTTCATTGCCGCTACCGTGACCAATGCACAGCAGGATGGCATCCCGCGTATGCCAGACGCGTTCCTGTCCTTGCAGATCGCGCCAGGCACGCATCTGGTCATCCACGCGATCGGCGGTGCGGCGCAGGGCCAGTTCGCGCAGGGCAATCAGGTTGCCTTTACGAAAGAAGTGTTCGATAGCGCGTTCGGCCTGGCCTGCAATATAGACTTTCCCTTCATGCAGGCGCTGGCGCAGATCGTCTGGCGGCAGGTCCACCAGCACTACTTCATCAGCGGAGTCAAAGAACGGATCCGGCACCGTTTCGCGCACCTGAATGCCGGTCACGCCGCTGACCACGTCGTTCAGGCTTTCAAGATGCTGAACATTCACCGTGGTGAAGACGTCAATCCCGGCTTCAAGTAACTCTTCAACGTCCTGCCAGCGTTTGGGGTGTCGCGAGCCTGGCGCATTGCTGTGCGCCAGTTCGTCCATCAAAATAAGGGCGGGGCGGCGGGCGAGGGCGGCGTCGAGATCAAACTCCGTCACCAGCCTGCCACGATGGCTGATACGGCGAGGAGGCTGCGTGGCCAGCCCCTTTAACAACGCCGCGGTTTCTTTACGGCCGTGGGTTTCCACCACGCCGATCAGAATATCGAGCCCCTGAGCCCGAAGCCGCTGAGCTTCTGTCAGCATGGCGAAGGTTTTCCCGACGCCCGCGCAGGCACCGAAGAAAATTTTCAGCTTGCCGCGATGGGCTTCAGCTGTCTGTTCCAGCAGCCTGTCAGGATCCGGGCGCAAGGGCTCGTCGGTCATTTAGTTATTCCTTAGCGCGTCCAGCGCCAGATTCAGCTCAACAATATTTACTACCGGCATGCCAATGAAACTGACCAGCGGCTTTTGCGTGTGCGCTGCCACCAGCTGGCTGACCTGCTCGACGCTAAGATGACGGGCCGCGGCGACGCGCGGTATCTGCCAGGCCACCGCTTCAGGCGTCAGGCTGTAGTCCAGCCCACTGGCGGAGGCAGTCACCAGTTCAACTGGAATCTCCCGGCTGGCCTGCGGGTTGGCACTGCGCAGGGCCGCCACACGCTCAGCGATGGCTTTGTCCAGTTCAGGATTACTGCCCGCCAGGTTGCTCCCGCCGGATGCCATCGGATTATACGGGCTATCGGCGGTAGCGGAAGGGCGTCCCTGAAAGTACCGGGCATCCGTAAAGTTTTGACCAATCAGGCGGGAGCCGCGGTTTTCACCCTGCTGTATGATCAGCGAGCCATTGGCCTGATCCTTGAACCACCACTGGCCCAGCGCGGTGGTCAGCAGCGGGTAAAGCCCACCGGTAATGAGAGACAGCAGAATAAACAGAAGTATAGCGGGACGTAACATCGTCATTTGATTCACCTTTTAAACCAGCCCGAACAGCGTTAACAGCAGGTCGATAGCTTTAATCCCGATAAAGGGCACCAGCAGCCCGCCCAGCCCGTAAATCCACAGGTTACGGCGCAGCATGGCAGCAGCCGTCAGCGGTTTATAGCTCACCCCTTTCAGCGCCAGCGGGATCAGGAAGACAATAATCAGGGCGTTGAAAATCACCGCACTGAGAATGGCCGAAGACGGGGAGTGCAGATGCATCACGTTCAGCGCGTTTAGCTGCGGATAGGTGGCCGCGAACGCTGCGGGAATAATGGCGAAATACTTCGCCACGTCATTGGCGATACTGAACGTGGTTAATGACCCGCGCGTCATCAGCATCTGTTTACCGATATGCACCACTTCAATCAGCTTGGTCGGGTTAGAGTCAAGGTCGACCATGTTGCCCGCCTCTTTTGCCGCCTGGGTACCGGAGTTCATCGCCACCGCCACGTCGGCCTGTGCGAGGGCAGGGGCGTCGTTGGTACCGTCACCGGTCATCGCGACCAGACGACCTTCCGCCTGGTACTGACGGATCAACGCCAGCTTGGCTTCCGGTGTGGCTTCCGAGAGGAAATCATCCACGCCCGCTTCTGCGGCAATCGCGGCGGCAGTCAACCGGTTATCCCCGGTGATCATCACCGTTTTGATCCCCATTTTACGCAACTGGGCGAAACGCTCTTTAATGCCGCCTTTGACGATGTCCTTCAGCGCAATCACCCCCAGCACATTCGCCCCTTCGGCTACGACCAGCGGTGTGGCCCCCTGGCGGGCAACGCTCTCAACCAGATTGTCCACTTCCGGTGGAAAATGGCCGTTGTTGGCTTCAATGTGGCGACGAATGGCATCAACGGAACCTTTACGGATCATGCGCTCCTGAATGTTGATACCGCTCATTCGGGTTTGTGCCGTGAAGGGGACAAAAGTGGCGTGCAGGCTCTGCACATCACGCTGGCGCAGATTAAAGCGCTGTTTCGCCAGAATCACGATGCTGCGGCCTTCCGGCGTTTCATCGGCAAGAGACGAGAGCTGGGCGGCATCGGCCAGCGTTTTTTCATCCACGCCCGGGGCAGGTAAAAACTCGGAGGCCTGGCGGTTGCCGAGGGTGATGGTCCCGGTTTTATCCAGCAGCAGCACATCCACGTCACCGGCGGCCTCTACGGCGCGTCCGCTGGTGGCGATAACGTTCGCGCCCAGCATGCGACTCATACCCGCCACACCAATAGCGGAGAGCAGGCCGCCGATGGTGGTTGGGATCAGGCAGACCAGTAGCGCCACCAGCACGGTGATGCTGACCGCGGTGCCCGCGTAGCTGGAGAAGGGCCACAGCGTGGCGGTAGCCAACAGGAAGACGATGGTCAGCGCCACCAGCAGAATGGTGAGGGCAATTTCGTTGGGTGTTTTACGACGCTGCGCGCCTTCTACCATGGCGATCATCCGGTCGAGGAATGTTTCACCCGGGTTGACGCTGCACTGGATCACCAGCCAGTCGGAGAGAATACGCGTCCCGCCCGTGACCGAGGCGAAGTCACCGCCAGATTCACGAATGACCGGCGCGGATTCCCCGGTAATGGCGCTCTCGTCTACCGAGGCGCCCCCTTCAATGACTTCGCCATCACACGGGATGATGTCACCGGCTTCCACCAGCACCACATCGCCTTTACGCAGCTCATCTGCCGGCACGTGGTCCATCTGCGCGCCGTATTTTGGCTCACGTAATTTGCGTGCGAAGGCGGTCTTTTTTACCCCTTTCAGGCTGTTGGCCTGCGCTTTACTGCGGCCTTCCGCCAGCGCCTCGGCAAAGTTGGCAAACAGCACGGTAAACCACAGCCACAGGCTGATGGTTCCGGTAAACATCGCGTTGCCCGGGAGGTGACCTGTTCCCATGGCAAGCGCCAGGACGGTAGTCAGCACGCTGCCTGCCCAGACGATAAACATCACCGGGTTGTGCCACTGTACGCGCGGGCTCAGCTTTTTCACCGCATCCATGAGGGCCTGACGAACTAACGACGGTTCGAACAGGGCCAGTTGTTTACGACTCATGACAATTCTCCGCAAAATCAGCGTAAAGAGAGGGTTTCCGCGACCGGGCCTAACGCGAGGGCGGGGATAAAGGTCAGGGCGCCTACCAGCAACACGGTGCCGGTCAGCAGGCCAATAAACAGCGCACCGTGTGTCGGTAATGTACCGGTGGTGGTCGGTTGGATTTTTTTATTCACCAGCGATCCGGCGATGGCCATCACCGGCACAATCACGCCGAAGCGGCCGACAAACATGCAGAATGCCAGCAGACAGTTCCAGAAAGGCGAGTTGGCACTTAAGCCTGCAAAGGCGCTGCCGTTGTTGTTAGCCGCAGACGAGACGGCGTAGAGCACTTCACTAAAGCCATGGATACCCGGGTTAAAGATGCCGCTGCGGCCGGCTTCGGTCATCAGTGCCAGCGCGGTGCCGAGCAGCACGAGGGCAGGCGTGACCAGAATGGCCAGCGCGGTTAATTTCATTTCCCGGACGTCGATTTTTTTGCCCAGGTATTCCGGGGTACGGCCAATCATCAGACCGGCAATAAACACCGCCAGCAGCACAAACAGCAGCATGCCGTAAAGACCAGAGCCCACGCCGCCAAACACCACTTCGCCAATCTGCATCAGCCACATTGGGATCATGCCACCCAGTGCCGTAAAGGAGTCATGCATGGCGTTAACCGCCCCGCACGAGGCTGCGGTGGTAACCACGGCAAACAAACTGCTGGACAGGATGCCAAAGCGACTCTCTTTCCCTTCCATGTTGATTGCGCTGTCAGCGCCCAGCGTCAGGAAATGCGGATTACCTTTCCATTCCGCCCACATCACCAGCGCGACGCAGACCACGAAGATCAGAGACATGGTCCACAGAAGGGTGCGTCCCTGACGGCGGTCGTTGACCACATCGCCAAAGGCAAAACAGAGCGCGGCGGGGATCAGGAAGATCGCCAGCATTTCGACAAAGTTGGTCAGCGCGGTTGGGTTTTCAAACGGATGCGACGAGTTGGCGTTGAAGAAGCCACCGCCGTTAGTCCCGAGCATCTTAATGGCTTCCTGCGACGCCACCGGCCCCATAGGCAAAAGCTGTTTTGCCCCTTCCAGAGAAGTATACGGCGCGTAGGGCAGCAGGTTTTGCAGGGTACCTTGCTGAATAAAGAACAGCGCGATAATGAGGGCAACAGGGAGCAGTATCCACAGCGTGATGCGTGTCAGATCGACCCATGCGTTGCCCAGCGTGCTGATATTTTGACGCGCAAAGGCACGCGTGAGCGCGAAGATCACCGCAATGCCGGTGGCAGCAGAGAGGAAGTTTTGCACGGTTAACCCGGCCATCTGGCTAAAGTAGCTCAGCGTGGTTTCCCCGGCATAGGACTGCCAGTTGGTGTTAGTGACAAAGCTGACTGCCGTGTTCAGCGCCAGATGCCAGGACAGACCCGGCAACTGCTGCGGGTTGAGCGGTAAGCTACCCTGCAGCATCAGCATGGCGAAGAGGGCGACAAGGCCGACAATATTCAGCAGCAGGATCGCCAGCAGATACTGACGCCAGTTCATTTCCCCCTCCCGAATGCCCAGAACGCGCCAGATCCCTTTTTCAACGCGACCTGCCACCGGCAGCGGCACGTTGTTGATCATCCTTGCCAGCACTGTTCCCATCGGTCTTGCCAGAAGGAACAGCGCCCCTAAAAAACTGGCAATAAGCAAAAACGCCTGAGCAGCCATCAGAATGCCTCCGCATTAATCAAGGCATAAACCAGATAACCCAATAACAGGAACACCAGCACGATGCCGGCAATAAGACCTGCACTCACAATCCACCTCCGGGTGACATTTGTATTTGTGCTAACGGTAGGATTTATGGCGCAAAGATTTCGCAAAAATCAGGACGGGGGGTGTAAAAAAAGTATAAAAATGGCAAAGCCCACAATTTAACTATTGTTAAGTAAACCTTTAACTTTTTTGTAACTTAATTACGGCGTGAATGTAAATTTTGGTTAAACAGGTGAAAATAAGTGGTCGGATGAGTAGTAAAATTACAAACAAAGCGATATTATTTTAGCCAGGTCACAGTTTTTGAATTTTCCGGAGTCAGTTTCCGGCCAACTACAGGGGAGAAAAATATGGATCTTTATAAAGAGTATCCTGCTCATATCGTGTTCATGCGTCGCGCTTTCGCCGTAGTGGCTGGCGTGCTGGCCCTGCCGGTGATGTTGTTCTGGAAAGATCGCGCACGTTTTTACAGCTATCTGCACCGCGTCTGGGCGAAAACCAGCGAGAAGCCGGTGTGGATGGATCAGGCCGAAAAAGCGACCTGTGATTTTTACTGATACTAAGACTACACACAGCAATAAAAAAACCGCCTACAGCAATGTGGCGGTTTTTTTGTCCCTCCGGATTCGCGGTCCGTTGGGTGGTTTTCAGGCATATCTTCTTTTCCTGAGTAATCAAACTGCCACTCCCTTATTTCATCCCGTCTACACTTCATGGCAAAGTAGTTCAATACGTGCCTTTTTCCTTTTACGGCATGCCCTTACGGATATAATGGACAATTGCCTGGAGTTTTATGCCCACCCATCTGGTTTGGTTTCGCGCGGATCTGCGCCTGCATGACAACATCGCCCTGGCGGCAGCCTGTCGCTCTGAACACGCCCGCGTGCTGGCGCTGTTTATCGCTACCCCCGGACAGTGGCAGCAGCATGATATGGCCCCCCGTCAAGCCGCTTATCTCTGTTCGCATCTGAATGCCCTGCAACGTTCGCTGGCGGAAAAAGGCATTCCGTTGATTTACAAAGAGGTCAGTGATTTTGCCGCTCAACTCAGCGCGGTACAGGAGGTCTGTCAGCAGAACGACGTCACGCATCTTTTTTACAACTACCAGTACGAATTCAATGAACAGCAGCGCGATCGTCAGCTGGAGCGGATCCTCGGGGACGTAGAGTGTCAGGGATTTGATGACAGCGTGATGCTGCCCCCGGGCAGCGTGATGACCGGCAATCGCGAGATGTATAAGGTCTTTACGCCGTTTAAAAATGCATTTATCAAACGGCTGAAAGAGGCGTTGCCGGAGTGTGTTGCCGCGCCGTCCGCGCGAGGGGAGAGTGTAAACAACCTGCCTGAACTGACGTTTGACTATCCGCAACAGGCGTATGACCACGCTTTATTCCCGGCTGATGAAAAAGCGGCAATCGCGCAGTTGCGCCAGTTCTGCAAAACGGGGGCGGCCGCTTACGACGCACGCCGGGATTTCCCCGCCATTGAAGGTACCAGCCGGTTGTCGGCCTGTTTAGCGCTGGGCGTGCTTTCTCCGCGCCAGTGTTTACACCGTCTTCTGGCAGAGCAGCCCCAGGCGCTGGAAGGGGGCGCTGGTTCGGTATGGCTTAACGAGCTTATCTGGCGCGAATTCTACCGTCATCTGATGACGTATCACCCTGAATTATGTAAACATCGACCTTTCATTCGCTGGACCGAAAATGTGCAGTGGCAGCAGAACGAGACGCTGCTGCAGGCCTGGCAAAAGGGAGAAACCGGCTACCCGATTGTGGACGCCGCGATGCGCCAGCTGAATGAAACCGGATGGATGCATAACCGCCTGCGGATGATTACCGCCAGCTTCCTGGTGAAAGATCTGCTTATCGACTGGCGTGTCGGGGAGCGGTATTTTATTTCTCAGCTGATCGATGGCGATCTGGCGGCGAATAATGGCGGCTGGCAATGGGCGGCCTCGACCGGAACCGATGCGGCACCTTACTTCCGGATTTTTAATCCCACCACGCAGGGACAAAAATTTGATGCGGACGGGACGTTTATCCGCCACTGGTTGCCTGCGCTGAAAGCGGTCCCCGCTAAGGCGATCCACGACCCGTGGGCATGGGCGGACAAACAGGGCGTAACGCTCGATTATCCTCGCCCGATTGTTGAACATAAACAGGCGCGCGTCGCCACGCTGGCGGCGTACGAAGCGGCCCGTAAAGCTTAAGAGAGTCATGATGAAAAACACCGAACTGGAAAGTCTGATCAACGAAAAACTGAACAGCAGCGCCTTCAGCGACTACGGCCCGAACGGGTTACAGGTCGAAGGGCGCGACACGGTGCAAAAAATTATCACCGGCGTGACCGCCAGTCAGGCGTTGCTGGATGAAGCCGTGCGTCAGGAGGCCGATGCTGTCATCGTCCATCACGGCTATTTCTGGAAAAACGAATCACCGATCATTCGCGGCATGAAGCGCAACCGTCTGAAAACGTTGCTGGCAAATGATATCAACCTGTATGGCTATCATCTGCCACTGGATGCGCACCCCGAACTTGGCAACAACGTTCAGCTCGCGCAGCTGTTAGGGATCACCGTGATGGGTGAAATTGAGCCGCTGGTGCCGTGGGGCGAGCTGTCGATGCCAGTGCCGGGCCTTGAGCTGGCCTCATGGATTGAAGCGCGTCTGGGACGTCGTCCGCTGTGGAGCGGTGATACCGGTCCGGATACGGTGAAGCGTGTCGCCTGGTGCACGGGTGGCGGTCAGGGCTTCATTGATAGCGCCGCGCGTTTTGGTGTTGATGCGTTTATCACCGGTGAAGTCTCCGAGCAGACTATTCATTCAGCCCGTGAACAGGGGCTGCATTTTTACGCGGCAGGTCACCATGCCACCGAACGCGGCGGCATTCGCGCCCTGAGCGAATGGCTGACCGAAAATACCGATCTGGATGTTACGTTTATTGATATCCCTAACCCGGCCTGATGAGAGGTACCTGAGTGCAGCGAGCGCGTTGTTATCTTCTGGGTGAAACGGCGGTGGTGCTGGAGCTGGAGCCGCCTGTTACCCTTGCGACCCAAAAGCGTATCTGGCGGCTAACGCAGCGTCTGGTGGAGGTGCCTGAGGTGGTTGAAGCGATCCCGGGGATGAATAACATCACCGTGGTTCTGCGTAATCCGCATACGCTGGCACTGGATGCCATCGAGCGTTTACAGCGCTGGTGGGAGGAGAGCGAAGCGCTGGAGCCGGAATCCCGCACGATTGAGATCCCGGTAGTGTATGGCGGCACAGGGGGACCCGATCTTGGCGTGGTGGCTGAACACTGCGGGCTAACCGAAAAACAGGTCGTTGAGCTGCACGCCTCCGTTGATTATGTGGTCTGGTTTTTGGGATTCCAGCCTGGCTTCCCGTATCTGGGCGGACTCTCCCCGGCGTTACACACGCCACGCCGCGCTGAACCGCGCCTGAGCGTGCCGGCGGGTACCGTCGCGATTGGTGGCGAACAGACGGGCATTTATCCGCTCGCGTCGCCGGGGGGCTGGCAGCTCATCGGACACACATCCATGCCGTTATTTGCACCGGGGCTGGAATCGCCGGTCCTCCTGCGTCCTGGCGACACCCTTCGCTTTATCCCGCAGAAGGAGGGAGTATGTTAACGCTTATTCGCGCCGGGCTTTACACCTCCGTTCAGGATGCGGGTCGCTTTGGCATGCGCCAGTCTGGCGTGAGCTACTGTGGCGCGCTGGACAGGCCAGCACTGGAGATTGCCAACGTGCTGGTGGGCAATCCCGGCAATACGGCTGCGCTCGAAATTACGCTGGGGCAGTGTGTCATTGAATTTAGTCAGGAGACCTGGTTTGCGTTAACCGGCGCCGGGTGCGATGCCACGCTTGATGGCAAAGCGGTCTGGACCGGCTGGCGACTGCGGGCAAAAGCCGGACAGCGTTTAACGCTTAAGCGACCTCAGCATGGGGTTCGCAGTTATCTTGCCGTTGCCGGTGGGATTGACGTGCCGGAGGTGTTGGGCTCATCCAGTACCGATCAGAAAGCCGGAATTGGCGGTCACGAAGGACGATTGTTGCGCGATGGCGATCGTCTGGCGATAAAACCGTCAACGCGGCACTTTTCAACCGCGCAGGGTGTAAAACAGCTCCTGTGGGGAAACCAGATCCGCGCCCTGCCGGGGCCGGAGTATCAGGAATTTGATGAGGTGTCTCAGGAGTCTTTCTGGCGCTCGCCGTGGAAGATTAGCCCGCAGAGTAACCGCATGGGGTATCGTCTTCAGGGGCAGCCGCTGACCCGTACGACGGACCGCGAGCTGCTTTCACACGGTCTGTTGCCCGGCGTCATTCAGGTACCGGGTAACGGTCAACCGATTGTGTTGATGAACGATGCACAGACCACGGGCGGTTACCCGCGCATCGCCTGCATTATTGAGGCCGATCGCTACCATCTGGCGCAAATCCCTCTCGGACAGCCGATTCACTTCGTGCAATGCTCCCTGGAGGAGGCGCTGAAGGCGCGGCAGGACCAGCTGCGTTATCTGGCACAACTGGCGTGGAGGCTTGATGGTAAAGATTGATTTGAACGCCGATCTGGGCGAGGGCGGCAGCGCCGACGCTGAACTGATGACCCTGGTCACCTCGGTGAATATCGCCTGCGGTTTTCACGCGGGTGATGCCCAAACGATGCTGGCGAGCGTGCGCAACGCCATCAAAAATGGTGTTGCGATAGGGGCGCATCCGAGCTTCCCTGACCGGGAGAACTTTGGCCGCACGGCGATGGATCTCCCGCCCGAGACGGTCTACGCTCAGACGCTTTACCAGATTGGCGCGCTCGAGGCGATTGTGCGTTCGCAGCAGGGCGCGCTGCGCCACGTGAAGCCGCACGGCATGCTCTATAATCAGGCGGCGAACGACCCCGCGCTGGCAGAGGCCATCGCCCGGGCGGTGTTCGATTGCAACCCACAACTGATCCTGGTTGGCCTGGCGGGGAGCGAGCTGATTCGCGCCGGTCAGCGTCTGGGGTTAACCACCCGCCAGGAAGTGTTTGCCGACCGAGGCTATCAGCCCGACGGAACCCTGGTTCCCCGTTCCCGGCCCAACGCGCTGATCACCGATGAGTCTCTGGCGCTGGCGCAGACCCTTCAGATGGTGCGCGAGGGAACAGTAACAACGGTCGAAGGTACAACGGCCAGCGTTCAGGCTGACACAGTATGCTTACACGGTGATGGCGAGCACGCGCTGCAGTTTGCCCGCCGCTTACGGGCGGCGTTTGCAGAGCAGGGGATCCTCGTCAGCGCCTGAAAATCATAAGGATAAAGAGATGCCAGAAGGCCCGGAGATCCGCCGTGCTGCGGATAGCCTCGAGGCGGCGATAAAAGGCAAACCCCTGACGGACGTCTGGTTTGCTTTTCCTCAACTGAAGCCGTTTGAAGCACCGCTGGTGGGACAAACGGTGACCCACATCGAAACACGGGGAAAGGCGTTACTCACGCATTTTTCCCATAACCTGACGTTATACAGCCACAACCAGCTTTACGGCGTCTGGCGGGTGGTTAATGCCAACGAGCAGCCGCAAACCACCCGCGTGCTGCGCGTCAGGCTGCAAACCGCGGATAAAGCGATTTTGCTGTATAGCGCGTCTGATATCGAAATGTTAACGCCGGAGCAACTGCTTACGCACCCGTTCTTACAGCGGGTCGGGCCGGACGTGCTGGATATGCGTCTGACGGCGAACGATGTCAAAGCCCGCCTGTTATCCCCTAAATTCCGCAACCGGCAATTTTCCGGGCTACTGCTCGATCAGGCGTTCCTGGCCGGATTAGGCAATTACCTTCGCGTCGAAATTCTCTGGGAGGTCGGGCTGGCACCGCAGCACAAAGCGTCGCAGTTGAGCGATGACCAGCTGGAAGTGCTCTCTCACGCGCTGCTGGATATTCCGCGGCTATCGTACAACACCCGCGGCGTGGTAGATGAGAACAAACATCACGGGGCGCTGTTCCGCTTTAAGGTGTTTCATCGGGCGGGGAAGAGGTGCGAGCGGTGCGGTGGGGTGATTGAGAAGACAACGCTCTCTTCACGACCGTTTTACTGGTGTCCCGGGTGCCAGAGGTAAAAAGTAAAACGGTAACCCTCAGGTTACCGTTTTTAATGTTTTCACCCTCTCCCGGTGGGAGAGGGCCGGGGTGAGGGCATCAGGCCGCACCCACGTCTTTTAGCGCTTAAGATCAGACTTAAAATCACGCTGCTCGTAGCCGGTATACAGCTGACGAGGACGGGCGATTTTCATGCCTTCGCTGTGCATTTCGTTCCAGTGCGCAATCCAGCCCACGGTACGCGCCATGGCGAAGATCACGGTGAACATGGAAGACGGAATGCCCATCGCTTTCAGAATAATGCCAGAGTAGAAGTCTACGTTCGGGTAGAGTTTCTTCTCGATGAAGTACGGGTCGTTCAGCGCGATGTGTTCCAGCTCCATCGCCACTTCCAGCAGATCGTCTTTGGTGCCCAGCTCTTTCAGCACTTCGTGGCAGGTTTCACGCATCACGGTTGCACGTGGGTCGTAGTTTTTGTACACACGGTGACCGAAGCCCATCAGACGGAAGGAGTCATTCTTGTCTTTCGCGCGGCGCACGAATTCAGGAATGTGCTCAACGGTGCTGATCTCTTCCAGCATCTTCAGTGCAGCTTCGTTCGCGCCGCCGTGCGCCGGTCCCCACAGGGAGGCGATGCCCGCAGCGATACAGGCGAACGGGTTCGCACCTGAAGAGCCTGCGGTACGGACGGTGGAGGTAGAGGCGTTCTGTTCGTGGTCAGCGTGCAGGATCAGAATACGGTCCATCGCGCGTTCCAGCACCGGATTCACTTCGTACTCTTCGCACGGCGTAGAGAACATCATGCGCAGGAAGTTACCGGCATAGGAGAGGTCGTTACGTGGATACACGAACGGCTGACCGATGGAGTATTTGTAGCACATCGCTGCCATGGTTGGCATTTTGGACAGCAGGCGGAACGCGGCGATATCGCGGTGGCGTGGGTTATTCACGTCAAGGGAGTCGTGGTAGAACGCCGCCAGCGCACCGGTAATCCCGCACATCACCGCCATCGGGTGAGAGTCACGACGGAACGCATGGAACAGACGGGTAATCTGCTCATGGATCATGGTGTGACGGGTGACGGTGGTTTTGAATTCATCATACTGAGCCTGCGTCGGCTTTTCGCCGTTCAGCAGGATGTAGCACACTTCCAGATAGTTGGATTCGGTGGCTAACTGATCGATGGGGAAGCCGCGATGGAGCAGGATACCTTCGTCACCGTCAATGTAGGTGATTTTGGATTCGCAAGATGCGGTAGAGGTAAATCCAGGGTCAAAGGTGAACATTCCTTTGGAACCCAGCGTACGGATATCAATAACATCCTGACCGAGCGTGCCTTTTAGCACATCCAGTTCAATAGCATCACCACCGTTGAGGGTGAGTTTTGCCTTTGTATCAGCCATTTACGGTCTCCTTAGCGCCTTATGCTTAAGACTGCGCTTTACCGGATTTGCTTTCAGCTGTTAATCACCGTTACCAGATTGTTATTTGGCTTACCGCTCAGCTCACGAGGACAAACCAGGGTACAGAGCTATGGCGCCTTGCAGGTAAACGAATGAAATATCAGTGAAACAACAGCAAATCAGCGTTTTTGCAGTCCGAATTTTTCAAACCTGTATATCACTAATAACTGTCCTGATAACTTCGGTCAATACCATCACACTGTTACATAACTATTTGTCAGGTGAAAGAGAGACCTCATAACTTTTGCGCATTATATGCCTTTTCTGATGACGTTTGTAACAATATTGTTTAACATTTGTCAAATCAGATGATTAAAAATTAAAAAGATGTTGTTATCGTGACCCTGATCACTGTTCCAGAGAAAACCCGACAAACTGTATGTAGGTTAATTGTAATGATTTTGTGAACGGCCTATACTGCCGCCAGGTCTCCGGAACACCCTGCAATCCCGAGCCACCCAGCGTTGTAACGTGTCGTTTTAGCATTTGGAAGCAATGTTTTGCATGACGCGCAGTTATAGAAAAGGAACGCTGTCTGACCCGCATCGCAGTCCGGAGGAAGGAAACAATAAGAACAGCATGTGGGCGTTATTCATGATAAGAAATGTGAAAAAACAAAGACCTGTCAATCTGGATCTCAAAACGATCCGGTTCCCCGTAACAGCAATAGCGTCCATTCTGCACCGTGTATCGGGTGTGATTACGTTTGTGGCGGTAGGCATTCTGCTGTGGTTACTGGGCACCAGCCTCTCTTCTCCTGAAGGATTCCTCCAGGCCTCTGCCATCATGAACAGCTTCTTCGTGAAATTCATCATGTGGGGCATTCTGACCGCACTGGCGTACCACGTTGTGGTGGGTGTTCGCCATATGCTGATGGACTTTGGTTACCTGGAAGAGACTTTCGAAGCCGGGAAACGTTCCGCTAACATTTCATTTGTGATTACAGTCGTGCTTTCACTTCTCGCAGGAGTTCTCGTATGGTAAGCAACGCCTCCGCATTAGGACGCAACGGCGTACATGACTTCATTCTGGTCCGTGCTACCGCCATCGTTCTCACCCTCTACATCATCTATATGATCGGTTTCTTCGCGACCAGCGGCACGCTGACGTGGGAAATCTGGAGTGGGTTCTTCGGATCTGCCTTCACCAAAGTGTTCACCCTGCTGGCGCTGTTCTCCATTCTTATTCATGCCTGGATTGGCATGTGGCAGGTGTTGACCGATTACGTTAAACCGCTGGCGATTCGCCTTCCTCTGCAACTGGCCATTGTCGTTGCACTGGTGGTTTACGTTATTTATGGATTCGTTGTGGTGTGGGGTGTGTAATGAAACTGCCAGTCAGAGAATTTGATGCTGTTGTGATTGGTGCGGGTGGCGCAGGTATGCGCGCCGCGCTGCAAATTTCCCAGAGCGGCCAGACCTGTGCGCTGCTCTCTAAAGTATTCCCGACCCGTTCCCACACGGTATCTGCGCAGGGCGGTATTACCGTTGCGCTGGGTAACTCCCATGAAGATAACTGGGAATGGCACATGTACGACACGGTAAAAGGGTCCGACTACATCGGCGACCAGGATGCCATCGAATATATGTGTAAGACTGGCCCGGAAGCGATTCTGGAGCTGGATCATATGGGTCTGCCGTTCTCCCGTCTGGAAAATGGCACCATCTATCAACGTCCGTTTGGCGGCCAGTCGAAAAACTTCGGCGGCGAGCAGGCGGCACGTACCGCGGCGGCGGCTGACCGTACCGGTCACGCGCTGCTGCATACTCTGTATCAGCAGAACCTGAAAAACCACACTACTATCTTCTCCGAGTGGTATGCGCTGGATCTGGTGAAAAACGCCGATGGCGCGATTATTGGTTGTACTGCGCTGTGCATTGAAACCGGTGAAGTGGTCTACTTCAAAGCGCGCGCAACCGTGCTGGCAACCGGCGGTGCAGGGCGTATTTACCAGTCCACCACTAACGCCCACATCAATACCGGTGATGGCGTTGGGATGGCTATCCGCGCTGGCGTGCCGGTGCAGGATATGGAGATGTGGCAGTTCCACCCAACCGGTATCGCCGGTGCGGGTGTTCTGGTGACAGAAGGCTGCCGTGGTGAAGGCGGTTACCTGCTGAACAAACACGGCGAACGTTTCATGGAACGTTATGCCCCGAATGCGAAAGACCTGGCGGGTCGTGACGTGGTGGCGCGTTCCATCATGATCGAAATCCGTGAAGGTCGCGGCTGTGATGGCCCATGGGGTCCACACGCCAAGCTGAAACTCGACCACCTGGGTAAAGAGGTACTGGAATCCCGTCTGCCGGGTATTCTGGAGCTGTCCCGTACCTTCGCCCACGTCGACCCGGTGAAAGAGCCAATTCCGGTTATTCCTACCTGCCACTACATGATGGGCGGTATTCCGACCAAAGTGACCGGCCAGGCATTGACCGTAAACGAGCAGGGCGAAGATGTGGTCATCCCAGGCCTGTTCGCGGTAGGCGAAATTGCCTGTGTGTCCGTACACGGTGCCAACCGTCTGGGGGGGAACTCCCTGCTGGACCTGGTGGTGTTTGGTCGTGCGGTGGGTCTGCACCTGCAGGAATCCATTGCCGAACAGGGCGCGCTGCGTGACGCCACTGACGACGAAATTGATGCATCGCTTGAGCGTCTGAACCGCTGGAACGGTAACCGTAACGGTGAAGATCCGGTGGAAATCCGCAAAGCGCTGCAGGAATGTATGCAGCACAACTTCTCGGTATTCCGTGAAGGTGACGCGATGGCGAAAGGTCTTGAGCAGCTGAAAGCGATCCGCGAGCGCCTGAAAAACGCCCGTCTGGATGATACTTCCAGCGAGTTCAACACCCAGCGCGTTGAGTGTCTGGAGCTGGATAACCTGATGGAAACCGCGTTCGCAACCGCGATGTCGGCCAACTTCCGTACCGAAAGCCGTGGCGCGCATAGCCGCTTCGACTTCCCGGATCGTGACGATGAAAACTGGCTGTGCCATTCCCTGTATCTGCCAGAGTCGGAAACCATGACGCGCCGTCAGGTGAACATGGAACCGAAACTGCGTCCGGCGTTCCCGCCGAAGATTCGTACTTACTAATGCGGAGACAGGACAATGAAACTCGAATTCTCAGTTTATCGTTATAACCCGGATGTAGATGACGCTCCGCGCATGCAGGATTACACGCTGGAAGCGGAAGAAGGTCGTGACATGATGCTGCTGGATGCGTTAATCCAGCTGAAAGAAAAAGATCCGACACTGTCGTTCCGTCGCTCCTGCCGTGAAGGGGTGTGTGGCTCTGACGGCGTCAACATGAACGGCAAAAATGGTCTGGCCTGCATCACGCCAATTTCCGCGTTGCAGCGCCCGGGCCAGAAAATTGTTATCCGTCCTCTGCCAGGCCTGCCGGTCGTGCGTGATTTGGTGGTAGACATGGGGCAATTCTATGCACAATATGAGAAGATTAAACCTTACTTATTGAATAATGGGCAAAATCCACCCGCTCGTGAGCATTTACAGTCTCCTGAGCAGCGTGAAAAACTCGACGGCTTGTATGAGTGTATTCTCTGTGCATGTTGTTCAACGTCGTGCCCGTCGTTCTGGTGGAACCCGGACAAGTTCATCGGCCCGGCCGGTCTGCTGGCTGCCTATCGCTTCCTGATCGATAGCCGCGACACCGAAACCGATAGCCGTCTGGAAGGTTTAAGTGACGCTTTCAGCGTATTCCGCTGCCATAGCATCATGAACTGCGTCAGTGTGTGTCCGAAGGGGCTGAACCCGACGCGCGCCATCGGCCATATTAAGTCGATGCTGCTGCAGCGCAGTGCGTAAGTAGTGAGAGGGGGCGCTGTTCCCCCTCACCCTAACCCTCTCCCAAAGGGAGAGGGGATAATTGCAGGAAATCTTTAAAAACTGCCGACGACCTTCCCCCTCTCCCTTTGGGAGAGGGTCGGGGTGAGGGGAAACCCTTAAGACAGTTTCTAAAGGTTCCTTCGCGGGCCAAATGAAAAGAGCTCGCAGGTGAACCCCGGCACGTACACGCGGTGTGCGTGGTAGTTTCTACGGCGAAAGTAAGCATAAAAATGCTTAAGGGATCACGATGCAGAACGGCGCAATGAAAGCCTGGCTGGACTCTTCTTACCTCTCTGGGGCCAACCAGAGCTGGATAGAACAGCTCTATGAAGACTTCTTAACCGATCCTGACTCAGTGGACGCAAACTGGCGTTCCATGTTCCAGCAGTTGCCTGGCACGGGAGTCAAACCGGATCAATTCCATTCCAAAACACGTGATTATTTCCGTCGTCTGGCGAAGGATGCCTCACGTTACTCTTCTGCGATTTCCGACCCTGACACCAACGCGAAGCAGGTTAAAGTCCTGCAGCTTATTAACGCTTATCGCTTCCGCGGTCACCAGCATGCGAATCTCGATCCGCTGGGACTGTGGAAACAAGACCGTGTGGCGGATCTCGATCCGGCGTATCACGATCTGACCGAGGCCGATTTCCAGGAAAGCTTTAACGTAGGTTCTTTTGCCATCGGTAAAGACACGATGAAGCTGGGCGATCTGATCGACGCCCTCAAGCAAACCTACTGCGGCTCCATCGGCGCGGAATACATGCATATCACTTCTACCGAAGAGAAACGCTGGATCCAGCAGCGTATCGAATCCGTAGCGGGCCACGCGACCTTCTCGGCTGACGAGAAAAAACGCTTCCTGAACGAACTGACCGCAGCGGAAGGGCTTGAGCGCTATCTGGGCGCGAAGTTCCCGGGCGCAAAACGCTTCTCGCTGGAAGGCGGCGATGCGTTAGTGCCAATGCTGAAAGAGCTGATTCGTCATGCAGGCAAGAGCGGTACCCGTGAAGTGGTACTGGGCATGGCGCACCGTGGTCGTCTGAACGTGCTGGTCAACGTGCTGGGTAAAAAACCGCAGGACCTGTTCGACGAATTCGCGGGCAAACATAAAGAACATCTCGGCACCGGTGACGTGAAGTACCACATGGGCTTCTCGTCTGATATCGAAACCGAAGGCGGTCTGGTTCACCTGGCGCTGGCGTTTAACCCGTCGCATCTGGAGATCGTCAGCCCGGTAGTTATCGGTTCCGTGCGTGCGCGTCTGGATCGTCTGGACGAGCCAAGCAGCAACAAAGTGCTGCCAATTACTATTCACGGTGATGCGGCGGTCACAGGGCAGGGCGTGGTTCAGGAAACCCTGAACATGTCCAAAGCGCGTGGTTATGAAGTGGGCGGTACCGTTCGTATCGTCATCAACAACCAGGTGGGCTTCACAACGTCTAACCCACTGGATGCGCGTTCAACCCCTTACTGCACCGACATCGGCAAGATGGTACAGGCGCCAATCTTCCACGTTAACGCGGATGACCCGGAAGCGGTCGCCTTCGTGACCCGTCTGGCGCTGGACTTCCGTAACACCTTCAAACGCGATGTGTTCATCGACCTGTTCTGCTACCGCCGTCACGGCCACAACGAAGCCGACGAGCCAAGTGCAACCCAGCCGTTGATGTACCAGAAAATCAAAAAACACCCGACGCCGCGCAAAATCTACGCTGACAAGCTGGAAAGCGAAAAAGTGGCGACGCTGGAAGATGCGACCGAAATGGTCAACCTCTACCGCGACGCGCTGGATGCGGGTGAGTGCGTGGTGAAAGAGCTGCGTCCGATGAACATGCACTCCTTTACCTGGTCGCCGTACCTCAACCACGAGTGGGATGAGAGTTACCCGAACAAGGTCGAGATGAAGCGCCTGCAGGAGCTGGCTAAACGCATCAGCACCGTGCCAGACGCCATCGAGATGCAGTCTCGCGTGGCAAAAATTTATGCCGACCGTCAGTCTATGGCGGCAGGTGAGAAGCTGTTCGACTGGGGCGGTGCAGAAACGCTGGCTTACGCGACGCTGGTTGACGAAGGTATTCCTGTTCGTCTGTCCGGTGAAGATGCGGGCCGTGGCACCTTCTTCCACCGTCACGCGGTAGTTCACAACCAGTCTAACGGTTCAACCTACACCCCGCTGCAGCACGTGCACAACGGTCAGGGCCAGTTCAAGGTCTGGGACTCCGTGCTCTCTGAAGAAGCGGTGCTGGCCTTCGAATACGGTTACGCTACCGCAGAGCCGCGTACGCTGACCATCTGGGAAGCGCAGTTCGGTGACTTCGCCAACGGTGCTCAGGTGGTTATCGACCAGTTCATCTCTTCTGGCGAACAGAAATGGGGCCGTATGTGTGGCCTGGTGATGCTCCTGCCACATGGTTATGAAGGCCAGGGTCCTGAGCACTCCTCCGCGCGCCTGGAACGTTATCTGCAGCTCTGCGCTGAGCAGAACATGCAGGTTTGCGTACCGTCCACCCCGGCTCAGGTTTACCACATGCTGCGTCGTCAGGCGCTGCGCGGTATGCGCCGTCCGCTGGTGGTCATGTCACCAAAATCCCTGCTGCGTCACCCACTGGCGGTGTCCAGCCTGGATGAGCTGGCGAATGGCACCTTCCTGCCAGCCATCGGTGAGATTGATGAACTGGATCCGCAGGCTGTGAAGCGTGTGGTGATGTGTTCTGGTAAGGTTTATTACGACCTGCTGGAACAGCGCCGTAAGAACGATCAGAAAGATGTCGCCATCGTGCGTATCGAACAGCTTTATCCATTCCCGCACCAGGCGGTGCAGGAAGCGCTGAAACCGTACGCTCACGTGCATGATTTTGTCTGGTGCCAGGAAGAGCCGCTCAACCAGGGCGCATGGTACTGCAGCCAGCATCATTTCCGTGAAGTGATTCCATTTGGGTCTGCCCTGCGTTATGCAGGTCGCCCGGCCTCCGCCTCTCCGGCGGTAGGGTATATGTCCGTTCACCAGAAGCAGCAACAAGATCTGGTCAATGACGCGCTGAACGTCGATTAATTAAAGGATACATAATGAGTAGCGTAGATATTCTTGTTCCCGACCTGCCTGAATCTGTAGCAGATGCGACCGTCGCTACCTGGCATAAAAAACCAGGCGATGCCGTTAAGCGCGATGAAGTGCTGGTAGAAATCGAAACTGACAAAGTGGTACTGGAAGTACCGGCTTCGGCGGATGGCGTTCTGGACGCGGTGCTGGAAGACGAAGGCACCACCGTAACCTCTCGCCAGATCCTGGGTCGCCTGCGTGAAGGCAACAGCGCGGGCAAAGAGTCCAGCGCGAAGTCTGAAGAGAAAGCCTCTACGCCGGCTCAGCGCCAGCAGGCTTCTCTGGAAGAACAGACCAACGACGCGCTCAGCCCGGCGATCCGTCGCCTGCTGGCTGAACACAGCCTTGACCCGGCAGCCATCAAAGGTACCGGTGTAGGCGGTCGTCTGACCCGTGAAGACATCGACAAACACCTGGCGAAAGCGCCTGCTCAGGCAGAAGCGAAAGCCCCTGTGGCAGCCCCAGCAGCACCGCCTGCTCTGGGTGCGCGCAGTGAAAAACGCGTGCCAATGACTCGCCTGCGTAAGCGTGTGGCAGAGCGTCTGCTGGAAGCGAAAAACTCCACCGCGATGCTGACCACCTTCAACGAAGTGAACATGAAGCCAATCATGGACCTGCGTAAGCAGTACGGTGACGCGTTTGAAAAACGTCACGGTATCCGTCTGGGCTTTATGTCCTTCTACGTGAAAGCGGTTGTTGAAGCGCTGAAACGCTACCCGGAAGTGAACGCGTCCATCGATGGTGATGACGTGGTTTACCACAACTATTTCGACGTCAGCATGGCGGTGTCTACGCCACGTGGTCTGGTGACTCCGGTTCTGCGTGATGTGGATACCCTGGGTATGGCCGACATCGAGAAAAATATTAAAGAGCTGGCCGTGAAAGGCCGCGACGGCAAGCTGACCGTAGACGACCTGACCGGCGGTAACTTCACCATTACCAACGGCGGCGTATTTGGCTCGCTGATGTCTACCCCGATCATCAACCCGCCGCAGAGCGCGATCCTGGGTATGCACGCCATTAAAGATCGTCCGATGGCAGTAGACGGTAAAGTGGAGATCCTGCCAATGATGTATCTGGCGCTCTCTTACGATCACCGTCTGATCGACGGCCGCGAGTCCGTGGGCTTCCTGGTAGCGATTAAAGAGCTGCTGGAAGATCCAACGCGTCTGCTGCTGGACGTCTAGTCCCTTTTAGCATCACCTGCCCTGTAGGCCGGATACGCCTTGCACCGGCCTGCAGGTTTGAAGATAACGATTACCCTGAAGGATGGATAGAACACATGAACTTACATGAATATCAGGCCAAACAGCTGTTTGCCCGGTATGGCTTACCGGCTCCGGTGGGTTATGCCTGTACTACCCCGCGTGAAGCAGAAGAAGCCGCATCTAAAATCGGTTCCGGCCCGTGGGTAGTTAAATGTCAGGTTCACGCTGGTGGCCGTGGTAAAGCGGGCGGTGTGAAGGTTGTTAAGAGCAAAGAAGAAATTCGTGCATTTGCTGAACATTGGCTCGGCAAGCGTCTGGTCACTTACCAGACAGATGCGAACGGCCAGCCAGTCAACCAGATCCTGGTTGAAGCGGCAACCGACATCGCGAAAGAGCTGTATCTGGGCGCGGTGGTAGACCGTAGCTCGCGTCGCGTGGTGTTCATGGCGTCTACCGAAGGCGGCGTGGAAATCGAAAAAGTGGCGGAAGAGACGCCACACCTGATCCATAAAGTGGCTATCGATCCACTGGCAGGTCCAATGCCTTACCAGGGCCGTGAGCTGGCGTTCAAACTGGGTCTGGAAGGCAAGCTGGTTCAGCAGTTCACCAAGATCTTCATGGGTCTGGCGACCATCTTCCTGGAGCGCGATCTGGCGCTGATCGAGATCAACCCGCTGGTGATCACCACTCAGGGCGATCTGATCTGCCTCGATGGCAAACTGGGTGCTGACGGCAATGCCCTGTTCCGCCAGCCGGATCTGCGCGAAATGCGTGACCAGTCTCAGGAAGACCCGCGTGAAGCACAGGCTGCTCAGTGGGAACTGAACTACGTGGCGCTGGATGGCAACATCGGCTGCATGGTTAACGGTGCGGGCCTGGCGATGGGCACCATGGACATCGTTAAGCTGCACGGCGGCGAGCCAGCGAACTTCCTCGACGTAGGCGGTGGCGCAACCAAAGAGCGCGTAACCGAAGCGTTCAAAATCATTCTCTCTGACGACAACGTGAAAGCCGTTCTGGTGAACATCTTCGGCGGTATCGTACGTTGCGACCTGATCGCAGACGGCATCATCGGCGCGGTAGAAGAAGTGGGCGTTAACGTTCCGGTTGTTGTGCGTCTTGAAGGTAACAACGCTGAACTCGGCGCGAAAAAACTGGCTGACAGCGGCCTGAATATTATTGCAGCGAAAAGTCTGACGGATGCAGCTCAGCAGGTTGTTGCCGCAGTGGAGGGGAAATAATGTCAGTTTTAATCAATAAAGATACCAAGGTTATCTGCCAGGGCTTCACCGGTAGCCAGGGGACTTTCCACTCCGAGCAGGCCATTGCCTACGGTACGCAGATGGTTGGCGGCGTAACACCAGGTAAAGGTGGCACCACGCACCTGGGCCTGCCGGTGTTTAACACCGTGCGTGAAGCCGTAGAAGCGACGGGCGCAACAGCGACCGTTATCTACGTTCCGGCACCGTTCTGCAAAGACTCCATTCTGGAAGCGATCGACGCTGGCATCAAACTGATCATCACCATCACTGAAGGTATCCCGACGCTGGATATGCTGACCGTGAAAGTGAAGCTGGACGAAGCGGGCGTGCGCATGATCGGCCCGAACTGCCCGGGCGTGATCACCCCAGGCGAATGCAAAATCGGCATCATGCCAGGTCACATTCACAAGCCGGGTAAAGTGGGCATCGTTTCCCGTTCCGGTACGCTGACCTATGAAGCGGTTAAGCAGACCACCGACTACGGCTTCGGCCAGTCCACCTGTGTGGGCATCGGCGGTGACCCAATCCCAGGCTCTAACTTCATCGACATCCTGAAGCTGTTCCAGGAAGATCCACAGACCGAGGCGATCGTCATGATCGGTGAGATCGGTGGTAGCGCGGAAGAAGAAGCGGCTGCTTACATCAAAGAACACGTAACCAAGCCAGTAGTCGGTTACATCGCGGGTGTGACCGCGCCGAAAGGTAAGCGTATGGGTCACGCAGGCGCGATTATCGCCGGTGGTAAAGGTACGGCTGATGAGAAATTCGCAGCGCTGGAAGCCGCAGGCGTGAAGACCGTTCGCAGCCTGGCGGATATCGGCGAAGCACTGAAATCCATCATTAAGTAAGTCCTCTCTGCGCCCTGAAAGGGGCGCGTTGAAATAAAAAATGTCCGTTTCGACATGGTTGGCCGCTGTAAAGCGGCCTTTTTTATTGCCTGCGTTTCGCCACGAGGGTGAATTTGTAATCGTCGGTATTGAACACGTTGCGGCTGTATTCGAAAACCCGGCCATCTTTCAGGAAACCGCGGGAGACTTTTTCCAGGATCGGTTTTGCCGGATCGAGCGCCAGCGCGGCAATCGCCTCTTCTGAGGGCATGACCGGCACCAGCTCCTGTTCACTGCGATCGATGACCAGCTTTTTGATCTGTTCAACGTAGTGGTATTTCGACTTTTCCATCACTTCCCAGGTGAGGTCGGGGAACATCGCCAGCGGCATCCAAGTTTCTTCCAGGTTTACCGGCTTCTGCTTGATGAAGCGTACGCGCTTGACGTGCCAGACCTTATCATCCTCGCCAATTGCCAGCGTAGCCGCGAGTCTTGTATCGGCTTTTACCACTTCAAAAATTTTAACATCGCTGTGCGTATCAACGTTTCGGTCCGCCAGTTTTTCGTAAAAGCCGGTGAGCTGGTAAATGTCGTAATTCACCCGCTCCTCTTTTACATATGAACCACTGCCCTGGATGCTTTCGATGATCTGTTCGTCGGCAAGCAGTTTCAGGGCCTGCCGGACGGTGACGCGGCTGACGCTAAACGCCTCCTGAAGGCTGGATTCCGTTGGTAGCGCGTCACCCGGTTTTAATTCTCCGGCGTTAATTTTTTCGCGGAAGACATCCGCTATCTGCCGGTATCGCGGTTTATTGCCCATTTTATCGCGCCTGATTAATACCTTTTCTGAGAATTATGCATTCAACTAATGATTTGTAAATAATACAACTTAAATACAAATGTTGATGTTAGTGAAAATGATCACATAAATGTATTATCCGCTCTGCCACAATCCTTCGCAGACTATAACGATGCAACTGTGAGGATCTCTATGAACCTGACGACCCTGACCGATCCACGTGCTGTCTGCGTTCAGGCGCAGTTTACCCGCCGTGATGAGGCAATACGTCAGCTCGCGATGCGGCTGGAGGCGCTGGGCAAAATCACTGACGCCGAGGCTTTTCTGGTGGACGTTTTTCAACGGGAATCGCTTGGCCCAACCGCGCTGGGTGAGGGGCTGGCTGTCCCCCATGGCAAATCGGCCACGGTAAAAGAGGCGGCATTTGCCGTCGCAACGCTGTGCGAGCCGCTGGAATGGGAAGGGGTGGACGGGCCGGAAGAGGTCACGCTCATTTTCCTGCTCGCGATCCCTCCGGCGAAGCCGGATCAACGCATATTGAGGTGTTAACGGCGCTCACGTCTCGCCTGGCGGATGACGATCTCAGGGCCCGCGTAATGGCGGCGACCACGGCAGAAGGTGTGCTGACCGCGCTGGACGCCGCACCCGGGGAGCAGGCCGACGCCATCCAGGAGAGTGCCCCGACTATTGTCTGCGTTACCGCCTGCCCGGCCGGGATTGCCCACACCTATATGGCGGCGGAGTACCTGGAAAAAGCGGGACGCAGGATGGGCGTCAACGTGGTGGTGGAAAAGCAGGGGGCGAACGGCATTGAGGGACGCCTCACCTCGCAGCAACTGCAGGAGGCCAGAGCATGTATCTTTGCCGCAGAAGTGGCGATCAAAGAGAGTGAACGCTTTGCGGGGATCCCCACCGTTTCCGTACCCGTTGCGGAGCCACTACGTCATGCTGAAGCGTTAATAGAACGCGCGCTGGCGTTAAAGCCTGCCGACGCTGCGCGGCATGCGCCCGTCGATACTGAAACAAAAAAGAGTGTCAAAACCGAGCTCAAGCAGGCGCTCCTGAGCGGCATCTCCTTTGCGGTGCCGTTGATTGTCGCCGGTGGTACGGTGCTGGCCGTGTCGGTATTGCTGGCGCAAATTCTGGGGCTGCAGCACTTATTCGATCAGGAAAATTCGTGGCTGTGGATGTACCGCAAGCTTGGCGGCGGCATGCTCGGCATGCTGATGGTTCCCGTTCTGGCGGCGTATACCGCTTATTCACTGGCGGATAAACCGGCGCTGACGCCGGGTTTCGCTGCCGGTCTGGCTGCCAATATGATTGGTTCCGGTTTTCTGGGGGCCATCGCAGGCGGGCTGATTGCGGGCTACCTGATGCGCTGGGTGAAAAATCACATTCGTCTCAGTAGCCGCTTCAACGGCTTCTTAACCTTTTATCTTTATCCGGTCATTGGCGTACTGGGCGCGGGCAGCCTGATGCTGTTTGTGATTGGCGAACCGGTGGCCTGGATAAACAACGCGCTCACCGCCTGGCTTAATGGTCTTTCTGGCGCGAATGCGCTGCTCCTGGGCGCGATCCTTGGCTTTATGTGTTCGTTCGATTTGGGCGGGCCGGTTAACAAAGCCTCCTACGCGTTCTGCCTCGGGGCGATGGCCAACGGGGTGTATGGCCCCTATGCAATTTTCGCCTCCGTCAAGATGGTCTCGGCCTTTACCGTGACGGCGTCAACGATGCTGGCGCCGAGATTGTTTAAACCGTTTGAAATTGAAACCGGCAAATCAACGTGGCTGCTTGGCCTCGCGGGCATTACCGAAGGGGCGATACCGATGGCGATTGAAGATCCCCTCCGCGTCATTGGCTCATTTGTGCTGGGCTCCATGGTGACAGGGGCGATTGTTGGCGCGATGGGGATCGGCCTGTCCACGCCGGGCGCAGGCATTTTCTCGCTCTTTTTACTTCATGATGCAGGGCTGAGCGGTGTGGTTGCAGCGGCAGGCTGGTTTGGCGCGGCGCTGGTGGGGACCGCTATCTCCACATTTATTCTGCTGCTCTGGCGACGTCAGGCGGTCAAAACGGGCAAATACATCTCTGAAGACGCCATACCGTAAAACGCACAACACAGGAAACGAAGATGAAAGCTGTATCTCGCGTTCATATCACGCCGCATATGCACTGGGACCGTGAGTGGTACTTCACCACCGAAGAGTCGCGTATTCTTCTGGTCAATAATATGGAAGAGATCCTGACCCGTCTGGAGCAGGACGAGGCCTATAAATATTACGTTCTCGACGGACAGACGGCAGTGCTGGAGGATTACTTTGCCGTCAAGCCCGAAAATCGCTCGCGGGTGAAGGCGCTTGTCGAGCGCGGAAAACTGATTATCGGCCCGTGGTATACCCAGACCGATACCACGATCGTCAGCGGCGAGTCGATTGTCCGCAACCTGATGTACGGTATTCGCGACTGTATGGCGTTCGGCGAGCCGATGATGATCGGTTATCTGCCGGATTCGTTTGGGATGTCAGGCCAGCTTCCGCATATTTATAACGGCTTTGGCATTACCCGCACGATGTTCTGGCGCGGCTGTTCTGAACGACACGGTACCGATAAAACCGAATTTCTCTGGCAGAGCCAGGACGGCAGTGAAGTGACGGCACAGGTGCTGCCGTTGGGCTATGCGATTGGTAAGTACTTACCTGAGGATGAGGCCGGGCTACGAAAACGGCTCGACAGTTATTTCGAGGTCCTGGAAAACGCCTCCGTCACCAAAGAGATTTTGCTGCCCAACGGCCACGACCAGATGCCGCTGCAGCAGAACCTTTTTGCGGTGATGGAGAAGCTTCGTGAAATCTATCCGCAACGTCAGTTTGTGATGAGCCGCTTCGAGGAGGTGTTTGATCGTATTGAGGCGCGGCGCGATGAACTGGCGACGCTGAAAGGGGAGTTTATCGACGGGAAATACATGCGCGTGCACCGGACAATCGGCTCCACGCGCATGGACATTAAAATCGCCCATGCGCGTATCGAGAATAAAATCGTCAACGTGCTTGAGCCGCTGGCGACGCTTGCCTGGACTCTCGGCTTCGACTATCACCACGGTCTGCTGGAGAAAATGTGGAAAGAGATCCTCAAGAATCACGCCCATGACAGCATCGGCTGCTGCTGCAGCGACAAGGTGCATCGCGAGATTGTTTCCCGCTTTGAGCTGGCTGAGGATATGGCAGACAACCTGGTGCGCTTCTATATGCGCAAGATTGTCGACAACATGCCGCAATCCGACGCCGATAAGCTGGTGATGTTCAACCTGATGCCCTGGCCGCGAGAAGAGGTGATGAACACCACGATTCGGCTGCGCGCCAGCCAGTTTCGTCTGCGTGATGAGAAAGGCAACGAGATCCCGTATTTCATTCGCAGCGCGCGCGAGCTCGACCCTGGTCTCATTGACCGGCAGATTGTCCATTACGGTAACTACGAACCGTTTATGGAGTTTGATATCCAGCTCAGCCAGATCCTGCCGTCGATGGGCTACCGTACGCTGTTTATTGAACCGCACGTAGCCGGAAAGGTGCTCTCTCCGGCGCAAAACACCGGTGCCTTACTGGAAAACGCCTTCTGGCAGATTGATATAAACGACGACGGTACGCTGCGTCTGCGCGACAAAGAAACCGGCCTGATTTACGACCGGGTACTGGAGATTGAAGAGAGTTCGGATGATGGCGATGAGTACGACTACTCGCCTTCACGGGAAGAGTGGAGGCTCACTTCGGCACAGGGCGAGCATCAGGTTGACGTCATACACGAAGCCTGGCAGAGCAGGGCGGTGATCCGCCACCGTATTGCTGTACCGGCAAACCTCTCTGAACGCGCTGCACGTCAGCGAAAGGGTTCTCTTGATGTGGCATTTGACATTACGCTCAGCCACAACAGCAGACGTATTGATGTGGCGGTGCGTCTGGATAACCAGGCGGATGACCACCGCGTTCGGGTGCTGATCCCCACACCGTTTACGACTCAGCACGTGCTCGCGGATACGCAGTTTGGCACCATTACTCGCCCCGTGCAGGACGCTGCGATGCAACGCTGGCAGGAAGAGGGCTGGAAAGAAGCGCCCGTTCCTGTCTGGAATTTGCTCAACTATGCCGTGCTGCAGGAAAAGCGAAACGGGCTTGCGCTGTTTACAGAAGGACTACGTGAATTTGAAGTAGTGGGCGATACCAAAAAAGCCTTTGCGCTGACTCTGCTGCGCGGCGTGGGGTTACTCGGAAAAGAAGATTTGCTGTTGCGCCCTGGCAGACCTTCGGGGATTAAGATGCCCGTCCCGGATTCCCAGATGCGTGGTCCGTTAACCTGCCGTTTTAGCCTGTTCAGTTTCAGTGGCACCCCTGAAAGCTCGGGCGTCACGCAGCAGGCTAAGGCGTGGTTAACGCCGGTGCAGTGCTATAACAAGATCCCCTGGGATGCGATGAAATTAAACCGTGCGTCGTTCACCACGCCGGAAAGTTACAGTCTGCTGGCGCTTTCCCCGACGGGATGCGTGCTCAGCGCGCTCAAAAAAGCGGAAGATCGGGATGAACTTATTCTTCGCCTGTTCAACCCTTCGGAGTCCAGCGTCTGCGAGACGACGTTATCCGTTAACCCGGCGTTGAAACGGTGCGGCGAAACGGACCTGAATGAACGGTTACTGGATGATCGTAAAGAGCAGGGGATTACCGGCACGTTCAGACCGGGGCAGTCACGAACCTTTAGCATTCTTCTTGCCTGAAAAACGAAAAAAGGCTGCCAGGTGCAGCCTTTTTTCATTAAATAGTCACGCTACGGTGTTAACTTATAGAGCGCGAAAAGTAAATTAAATGTAATTTCGAAGGGTTGCAGTCAAACTCTGGAAAAATAACCTGGCCCGACTACGCTTTAAGGATTGCCCCGCGTCGAAAAGGTGTTTTTCTTTTGCGTTAATTAAAATCACTTCTGTTTATATTTTTTCCCTTCTTCGATAACCAATCACAGCTTTGTATGCACATATCGTTAACATGGTTTTTACCATTCTTACCGCGTTTAAACATAGTTAACATCGGTCGTTGTTTTTGATTTAAATCAAAGTTTAATCCTTGGAAAAAGGTGCTTAAAAGCGCTAAATTGTCCCCGATCAAAATGGTCGAAAAGTGGTAATTTTGCTATAAATTGATCGCCGTCGAAAAACGTAAATATGATTCAATAAAAACCTGTTTATTGTAAGGGTTTTGCAGCGTATTATATTTGCGGGACCAATTTGAGTTTTTTATTAACGTATTTGTAACCTTTCATCACTGCTTTTTCATTCTGTAGAGAATAGGCAACGAAGAAGGGGAGCAGATAACTTTGTATTGGGGCATGCGTGTGGATCCTTTTCCTGGGGTTCACTCTCGGAGTCTTCATGCGATGAGCAAGGAGTCATAATGTTAGACGTAGTCGAACTGTCGCGCTTACAGTTTGCCTTGACCGCGATGTACCACTTCCTGTTTGTGCCGCTGACGCTCGGTATGGCGTTCCTGCTGGCCATCATGGAAACGGTATACGTTCTGTCCGGCAAACAGATTTATAAAGATATGACCAAGTTCTGGGGCAAGTTGTTTGGTATCAACTTCGCACTGGGCGTGGCTACCGGTTTGACCATGGAGTTCCAGTTCGGGACTAACTGGTCATATTATTCCCACTATGTAGGGGATATCTTCGGTGCGCCGCTGGCCATTGAAGGTCTGATGGCCTTCTTCCTCGAATCCACCTTTGTAGGTCTGTTCTTCTTCGGCTGGGACCGTCTGGGCAAAGTCCAGCATATGGCGGTGACCTGGCTGGTGGCATTAGGGTCTAACCTGTCCGCGCTGTGGATCCTGGTGGCAAACGGCTGGATGCAGAACCCGATTGCGTCTGATTTCAACTTCGAAACCATGCGTATGGAGATGGTCAGCTTTGCCGAGCTGGTCCTGAACCCGGTTGCTCAGGTTAAATTCGTCCACACCGTGGCCTCTGGCTATGTGTGCGGCGCGATGTTCATTCTGGGCATCAGCTCCTACTATATGCTGCGTGGTCGTGACTTCGCCTTCGCTAAACGTTCCTTTGCTATCGCTGCAAGCTTCGGTATGGCTGCCATCCTCTCCGTTATCGTGCTGGGTGATGAATCCGGTTATGAAATGGGTGACGTACAGAAAACCAAGCTCGCCGCAATCGAAGCTGAATGGGAAACCCAACCGGCCCCGGCTGCCTTTACCCTGTTCGGTATTCCGGACCAGGACGCCCAGGAAAACCGCTTCGCCATTCAAATTCCTTATGCGCTGGGTATCATCGCCACCCGTTCTGTTGACAAACAGGTGACGGGTCTGAAAGAGCTGATGGAGCAGCACGAAGGCCGTATCCGTAACGGTATGAAAGCCTACGCTCTGCTGGAACAGCTGCGTGCCGGTTCTACCGACCAGGCCGTTCGTGACCAGTTCAACGACGTGAAGAAAGATCTGGGCTACGGTCTGCTGCTGAAACGCTATACCCCGAACGTCTCCGACGCGACGGAAGCGCAGATCCAGATGGCAACCAAAGACTCTATTCCACGCGTAGCGCCACTCTACTTTGCATTCCGTATCATGGTAGGCTGCGGCATCATCATGCTGCTGATCATTGCGGCGTCCTTCTGGTCTGTGATTCGTAACCGCATCGGCGAGAAAAAATGGCTGCTGCGTACGGCGCTGTATGCTATCCCGCTGCCGTGGATCGCAATTGAGTCCGGCTGGTTTGTTGCGGAGTATGGACGTCAGCCATGGGCGATTGGTGAGGTGCTGCCAACGGCGGTGGCCAACTCCTCGCTGACAGCAGGCGATCTGATCTTCTCAATGCTGCTGATCTGTGGTCTCTACACCCTGTTCCTGGTGGCTGAACTGTTCCTGATGTTCAAGTTCGCGCGCCTTGGCCCAAGCAGCCTGAAAACCGGTCGCTATCACTACGAGCAGTCCGGTGTGACTACTCAGCCGGCACGCTAAGACAGGAGTCATCAAATGATCGATTATGAAGTATTGCGTTTTATCTGGTGGCTGTTGATCGGTGTTCTGCTGATCGGTTTTGCTGTCACGGATGGTTTCGACATGGGGGTGGGGATGCTCACCCGTTTCCTCGGTCGTAATGACACCGAGCGTCGAATCATGATCAACTCCATCGCCCCGCACTGGGACGGTAACCAGGTGTGGCTGATCACCGCAGGCGGCGCGCTGTTTGCTGCCTGGCCGATGGTTTACGCGGCTGCGTTCTCCGGTTTCTACGTGGCGATGATTCTGGTTCTGGCGTCTTTATTCTTCCGTCCGGTCGGTTTCGACTACCGTTCCAAGATTGAAGACACCCGCTGGCGTAACATGTGGGACTGGGGCATCTTCATTGGTAGCTTCGTTCCACCGTTGGTGATTGGTGTGGCATTCGGTAACCTGCTGCAGGGTGTACCGTTCCACATGGACGAGTACATGCGTCTTTACTACACCGGTAACTTCTTCCAGCTGCTGAATCCGTTTGGTCTGCTGGCAGGCGTAGTCAGTGTGGCGATGATCATCACCCAGGGCGCAACCTATCTGCAGATGCGTACTGTTGGTGAGCTGCATCTGCGTTCTCGTGCAACGGCTCAGGTTGCTGCCCTGATCACACTGGTCTGCTTCGCGCTGGCAGGTGTTTGGGTGGTCTACGGTATTGATGGTTACGTGGTGACGTCTGCGATTAACCACGTCGCGCCGTCTAACCCGCTGACCAAAGAAGTGGCGCGTGAGGCCGGTGCATGGCTGGTGAACTTCAACGCGATGCCTGTGCTGTGGGCTATTCCGGCGTTGGGTGTGTTGCTGCCGCTGCTGACGGTTCTGACGTCTCGTCTGGAAAAAGGCGCTCTGGCGTTCGTGTTCTCATCACTGACGCTGGCGTGCATCATCCTGACTGCAGGTATCGCTATGTTCCCATTCGTGATGCCATCCAGCACCATGCTGAATGCTAGCCTGACCATGTGGGATGCAACCTCCAGCCATATGACGCTGAACTTAATGACTTATGTTGCTTGCGTGTTCGTTCCGATTGTTCTGGCCTACACCATCTGGTGTTACTGGAAAATGTTCGGTCGTATCACTAAAGAACATATCGAAAGCAACACCCACTCTATGTACTAAGTAAGGAGCTGAATATGTGGTATTTCGCATGGATTTTAGGGACGCTTCTTGCCTGTGCTTTTGGTGTCATCACTGCCCTGGCGCTTGAGCACGTTGAAGCGACCAAAGCGGGTGAAGAAAAACACTAATGAAGATTATCGCAACGTTATATGCGGTAATGGATAAGCGCCCGTTACGGGCGCTTTCTTTAGTGATGGCATTACTGCTGGCAGGGTGTATCTTCTGGGACCCTTCGCGTTTTGCAGCGAAGACCAGCGAGCTTGAGATCTGGCACGGCTTTCTCATTATGTGGGCGGTGTGCGCAGGTGTGATCCACGGCGTAGGCTTTCGTCCGAAAGCGATTCACTGGCAGGGCATTTTCTGCCCGCTTATCGCCGATATCGTGCTGCTTGCTGGATTGATTTTCTTCTTCTTCTGAATAAGAAATGTCCGTTAACCATATGGGCTTACCCGAGCCCATAAAAATTTACTCTCCGTTTACTTTCTCCCATTCCAAACCATCATTCCCGCGCGTATAGTAGCGAAGTTTAAAGCATAAACTTTTGTTGCATTACCGGGATGTAAAGTGAATACAACGCTGTTTCGATGGCCGGTTCGTGTCTATTACGAAGATACCGATGCCGGTGGTGTGGTTTACCACGCCAGCTACGTTGCTTTTTATGAACGGGCACGCACAGAGATGCTGCGCCATCATCACTTTAGTCAACAGGTACTGTTGGCTGAGCGAGTTGCCTTTGTGGTACGCAAGATGACGCTTGAGTATTTTGCGCCTGCCAGACTCGACGATATGCTCGAAGTCCAAACTGAAATTACATCAATGCGCGGAACCTCGCTGGTTTTCACGCAGCGGATAGTCAATGCAGAGAACACCGTACTGAACTCAGCTGAAGTACTGATTGTTTGTGTTGATCCAACCATAATGAAGCCTCGTGCGCTTCCTAAGTCTATTGTCGCGGAGTTTAAGCAGTGACTGACATGAATATCCTTGATTTGTTCCTGAAGGCAAGCCTTCTGGTTAAACTTATCATGCTGATTTTGATTGGTTTTTCAATCGCATCCTGGGCCATCATCATCCAGAGAACGCGTATTCTCAATGCGGCTGGCCGTGAAGCGGAAGCGTTTGAAGATAAGTTCTGGTCGGGTATCGAACTGTCCCGTCTGTATCAGGAAAGTCAGGGTCGTCGCGATAGTCTCGCTGGCTCCGAACAAATTTTCTACAGCGGATTCAAAGAGTTTGCCCGTCTGCACCGTGCGAACAGCCACGCGCCTGAAGCGGTGGTGGAAGGAGCCTCGCGTGCGATGCGTATCTCCATGAACCGCGAGCTGGAAAATCTTGAAACGCACATTCCTTTCCTGGGAACGGTGGGTTCCATCAGCCCGTATATCGGCCTGTTTGGTACGGTGTGGGGGATCATGCACGCCTTTATCGCGCTGGGCGCAGTGAAGCAGGCGACGTTGCAGATGGTTGCACCGGGTATTGCAGAAGCACTGATTGCAACCGCTATCGGTCTGTTTGCGGCAATCCCGGCGGTTATGGCTTACAACCGTCTGAACCAGCGCGTGAATAAACTGGAACTGAACTACGACAACTTCATGGAAGAGTTCACCGCGATTCTGCACCGTCAGGCGTTTACCAGCACCGAGAGTAACAAGGGGTAAACCATGGCCAGATCGCGTGGACGAGGTCGTCGCGAGCTCAAGTCCGAAATCAATATCGTTCCGCTGCTGGACGTACTGCTGGTGTTGCTGCTGATCTTTATGGCGACAGCGCCCATCATTACCCAGAGCGTGGAAGTTGATCTGCCGGATGCGACAGAATCACAGGCGGTAAGCACCAATGACGATCCTCCGGTCATCATTGAGGTTTCCGGCGTAGGGCAATACAGCGTCGTGGTAGAGAAAGATCGTATGGATCAGCTACCACCGGAGCAGGTGATTGCTGAAGCGCAACGACGCCTGGAGTCAAATCCGAAAACGGTCTTCTTAATCGGTGGTGCGAAAGACGTGCCTTACGATGAAATTATTAAAGCGCTGAACTTGCTACATAGTGCGGGTGTTAAGTCTGTCGGCTTAATGACTCAGCCTATTTGATCATCCGCGTAGTTTTTGGGAACCGATAGTGTCAAAGGCAACCGAACAGAACGACAAGCTTAAGCGAGCGATAATCGTCTCCGCAGTGCTGCATGTGATCCTTTTTGCAGGGCTGATCTGGAGTTCGTTCGACGAGCATATTGATGCATCAGGCGGCGGTGGCGGTTCTTCTATCGACGCCGTCATGGTGGATCCCGGTGCGGTCGTGCAGAACTATAACCGTCAGCAACAGCAGCAGGCGAGTGCAAAACGGGCTGAAGAGCAGCGAGAAAAACAGGCGCAACAGCAAGCGGAGGAACTGCGTGAAAAGCAGGCCGCCGAGCAGGAACGTCTGAAGCAGCTTGAGAAAGAACGTTTGCAGGCGCAGGAAGCCGCGAAAGAGCAGGCACAACAGCAGAAGCAAGCCGAAGAGGCCGCGAAGAAAGCCCAGGAACAGCAAAAGCAGGCGGAAGAAGCGGCAGCGAAAGCCGCAGCGGATGCCAAAGCACAGGCTGATGCCCAGGCGAAATTAGCGGCAGAAGCGGCGAAGAAAGCCGCTGCCGACGCCCAGAAGAAAGCGGAAGCGGAAGCCGCGAAGAAAGCCGCCGCTGATGCTCAGAAGAAAGCGGAAGCAGAAGCCGCGAAAAAAGCCGCTGCTGATGCTCAGAAGAAAGCGGAAGCCGAAGCTGCTAAAAAAGCGGCTCAGGAAGCCGAGAAGAAAGCGGCTGCCGAGGCTGCGAAGAAAGCCGCTGCTGCCGAGAAAGCTGCCGCAGAAAAAGCCGCCGCTGCTGAAAAAGCGGCTGCGGAGAAGAAAGCTGCCGCCGAGAAAGCGGCTGCCGACAAAAAAGCTGCAGCTGAGAAGGCTGCTGCCGATAAAAAAGCGGCTGCTGAAAAGGCTGCAGCGAAAAAGGCTGCTGCAGAGAAAGCCGCGGCCGCTGCGGGCGTTGACGATCTGCTGGGCGATCTCAGTTCCGGTAAGAATGCGCCGAAAACAGGCGGTGGGGCAAAGGGGAGTGGTCAGCCGTCTAAAGACAGCGGTACTTCAGGTGCCAACGGTGGTGCGACGGGGGCGGATATCAGCGCTTACGCTAAGCAGATTCAGGTGGCTATTCAGAGTCGCCTGTTTGATGCAGGCCTTTATCAGGGTAAACAGTGCGTGCTGCATATCAACCTTGCGCCAGACGGCCGGTTGAAAAATGTGACGTCTGAAGGGGGCGATCCTGCGCTTTGTCAGGCAGCATTGGCCGCAGCAAGATCGGCGAACATTCCTAAACCGCCTAGTGAGGCTGTTTATGAAAAGATAAAAGATGCCAAACTGGACTTTAAGCTGTAATCGACTCTCCTTACGGAAGTATGGAAAACAGTCTATTGTCGTAACCAGGGTTTAGTAGTTTTGTCTATTTGGGTTTGTTAACATTCTGCTAAATTATCGTGGGTAAGGTTACCCAGATAAGGGAGATATGATGAAGCAGGCATTACGTGTAGCATTTAGTTTCTTAATGCTGTGGGCAGCTGTACTGCACGCAGAAGTACGTATCGAGATCACCCAGGGGGTGGACTCGGCACGCCCAATCGGTGTAGTTCCATTCCAGTGGGCTGGCCCTGGTGCGGCGCCTGAAGATGCCGGCGGCATCGTGGCTGCTGACCTGCGTAACAGCGGTAAATTCAACCCGTTAGATCGTTCTCGTCTGCCTCAGCAGCCGGGTAGCGCGCAGGAAGTTCAACCTGCCGCGTGGTCTGCATTGGGCATTGATGCCGTGGTTGTGGGTCAGGTTACCCCTAACCCGGACGGCTCTTACAACGTGGCCTGGCAGCTGGTGGATACCGGCGGTGCACCGGGTACCGTTCTGGCTCAGAACTCTTACAAGGTCACTAAACAGTACCTGCGCTATGCGGCTCACGCTGCCAGCGATGCGGTATTCGAAAAACTGACCGGTATTAAAGGTGCGTTCCGTACCCGTATCGCCTATGTGGTACAGACCAACGGCGGCCAGTTCCCGTATGAGCTGCGCGTCTCTGACTACGACGGTTACAACCAGTTCCTGGTGAAACGCTCTTCTCAGCCACTGATGTCTCCAGCCTGGTCTCCGGACGGATCTAAACTGGCCTACGTGACCTTCGAAAGCGGTCGTTCTGCGCTGGTTATCCAGACGCTGGCTAACGGTGCTGTTCGTCAGGTGGCGTCGTTCCCACGTCACAATGGTGCGCCTTCGTTCTCGCCGGACGGCTCTAAACTGGCTTTTGCGCTGTCCAAAACCGGTAGCCTGAACCTGTACGTGATGGACATTGGTTCTGGTCAGATCCGTCAGGTGACGGATGGTCGCAGCAACAACACGGAACCATCATGGTTCCCGGACAGCCAGAACCTGGCGTTTACCTCTGACCAGGCAGGCCGTCCACAAATCTATAAAGTGAACATCAACGGCGGTGCTCCGCAGCGTATCACCTGGGAAGGCTCTCAGAACCAGAACGCAGATGTGAGCAGCGACGGTAAATTTATGGTAATGGTCAGCTCCAACGGTGGGCAGCAGCACATTGCCAAACAAGATCTGGTAGCGGGTGGCGTCCAAGTTCTGTCGTCAACGTTCCTGGATGAAACGCCAAGTCTGGCACCTAACGGCACTATGGTAATCTACAGCTCTTCTCAGGGGATGGGATCTGTGCTGAATCTGGTTTCTACAGATGGGCGTTTCAAAGCGCGTATTCCGGCAACTGATGGACAGGTAAAATCTCCTGCCTGGTCGCCGTATCTGTAAATAATAATTAATTGATTACTAAAGGAATCATAGAAATGCAACTGAACAAAGTGCTGAAGGGGCTGATGATCGCTCTGCCTGTAATGGCAATCGCAGCGTGTTCTTCTAACAAGAACGCCAGCAATGACCAGAGCGGCGAAGGCATGATGGGTGCCGGCACCGGTATGGACGCGAACGGCAATGGCAACATGTCCTCTGAAGAGCAAGCGCGTCTTCAGATGCAGCAGCTGCAGCAGAACAACATCGTTTACTTCGATCTGGATAAATACGACATCCGTTCTGACTTCGCTGCGATGCTGGATGCTCACGCTAACTTCCTGCGTAGCAACCCGTCTTACAAAGTCACCGTAGAAGGTCACGCGGACGAACGTGGTACTCCAGAGTACAACATCTCCCTGGGTGAACGTCGTGCTAACGCTGTTAAAATGTACCTGCAGGGTAAAGGCGTTTCTGCTGACCAGATCTCCATCGTTTCTTACGGTAAAGAAAAACCTGCAGTACTGGGTCATGACGAAGCGGCTTACGCCAAAAACCGTCGTGCCGTACTGGTTTACTAAGAGAATTGCATGAGCAGTAACTTCAGACATCATCTGTTGAGTCTGTCGTTACTGGTTGGAATAGCGGCCCCCTGGGCCGCTTTTGCTCAGGCACCAATCAGTAGTGTCGGCTCAGGCTCGGTGGAAGACCGGGTCACTCAACTCGAGCGTATCTCTAACGCTCACAGTCAGCTTTTAACCCAACTCCAGCAACAACTTTCCGATAACCAAACTGATATCGACTCCCTCCGTGGTCAGATTCAGGAGAGCCAGTATCAGCTTAACCAGGTTGTGGAACGTCAAAAGCAGATCTTACTGCAGATTGATAGCCTGAGCAGCGGGGGGGCAGCAGCGCAACCAGCAGCGGGCGATCAAAGCGGAGCGGCCACAGACGCGCCAGCGCCTTCAGCCGATGCCTCTGCTGCGACAGGGGCGCCTGTGCAGAGCGGTGACGCGAACACGGATTACAACGCGGCCATTGCACTGGTACAGGATAAATCGCGCCAGGATGATGCTATCGTTGCGTTTCAGAACTTCGTTAAGAAATACCCGGATTCCACTTACCAGCCAAACGCAAATTACTGGCTGGGTCAGTTGAATTACAACAAGGGTAAAAAAGACGATGCGGCGTTTTATTTCGCTTCTGTGGTGAAAAATTACCCGAAATCGCCAAAAGCGCCTGATGCGATGTTTAAGGTCGGCGTGATCATGCAGGACAAAGGTGACACTGCGAAAGCCAAAGCGGTTTATCAGCAGGTGGTTGCAAAATTCCCGGGCACGGAAGGGGCCAAACAAGCGCAAAAACGTCTGAGTTCGATGGGATGATTATCGCATGACCAGAAATCGCGTTATTTCTGGTCGTGCAGCATGATTACTAAGCAGTTAAGTGATCTTCATCGAAATTTTTGTTGCGCAGAATTCTTAAATCAGTAATATATGCCGCCGTTGCCACGGGATATCAAACAACGTGAAAGCAGCGTAAAAGTGGGTCGTTAGCTCAGTTGGTAGAGCAGTTGACTTTTAATCAATTGGTCGCAGGTTCGAATCCTGCACGACCCACCACTTAAAGCAGTTCCGGCAGTACAGAGTGGGTGATTAGCTCAGTTGGTAGAGCATCTCCTTTACACGGAGGGGGTCGGCGGTTCGAGCCCGTCATCACCCACCACTCGGGTCGTTAGCTCAGTTGGTAGAGCAGTTGACTTTTAATCAATTGGTCGCAGGTTCGAATCCTGCACGACCCACCAATTTTAATGTCTTACTCAGATATTAAACGTGAAGGATAACGTTGCTTTAGCAACGGCCCGAAGGGCGAGGCGAAGCCGAGTCATCCTGCACGACCCACCACTTCAAACGTGGAACCGAGTAAAATCTTCGAAGTCAGCACCCGAATGGGTCGTTAGCTCAGTTGGTAGAGCAGTTGACTTTTAATCAATTGGTCGCAGGTTCGAATCCTGCACGACCCACCACTTCGAAGAAAAATCCCGCAAGGGGTCGTTAGCTCAGTTGGTAGAGCAGTTGACTTTTAATCAATTGGTCGCAGGTTCGAATCCTGCACGACCCACCAATGTTAAAAAGCGCCCTAAAGGCGCTTTTTTGCTATCTGCGATACAACAAATGCTCCGCACATCTATTCCCGGTGACTTTTTACTCCAGATTCGCTATCTTGTTTAGTATACAAAACACAATTGCCCTGCGTTTTGCTATGTCAGGCAAAAGAAAGGCAATATTGTTAAGCCAGTAAAACGAGAAGCCATAATGAGCGTGATGTTTGATCCTGAAGCCGCAATCTATCCCTTCCCGCCGAAGCCTGTTCCGCTGAGCATGGATGAAAAGCAGTTCTACCGTGAGAAAATCAAGTGTCTTCTCAAAGAGCGAGATGCCGTGATGGTGGCACATTACTACACCGACCCGGAAATCCAGCAGCTGGCGGAAGAGACCGGAGGCTGTATTTCTGACTCTCTGGAGATGGCGCGCTTTGGTGCAAAACATCCTGCTTCCACGCTACTGGTTGCGGGGGTGCGTTTTATGGGGGAAACGGCAAAAATCCTTAGCCCTGAAAAAACCATCCTGATGCCAACGCTGAACGCGGAGTGTTCACTGGATCTCGGCTGTCCGATTGACGAATTCTCGGCCTTCTGCGATGCCCATCCTGACCGGACCGTGGTGGTGTACGCTAATACGTCGGCAGCAGTGAAAGCGCGCGCAGACTGGGTTGTTACGTCGAGCATCGCCGTTGAACTGATTGAGCACCTGGACAGCCTGGGTGAGAAAATTATCTGGGCACCTGACCGCCACCTTGGAAACTACGTCCAGAAGCAGACCGGGGCAGACGTGCTCTGCTGGCAGGGCGCCTGCATCGTTCATGACGAGTTCAAGACGCAGGCACTGTCCCGCATGAAGGCGCTTAACCCTGATGCCGCTATTCTTGTTCATCCTGAATCACCGCAGTCGATTGTCGATATGGCCGATGCCGTGGGTTCAACCAGCCAGCTTATTAATGCTGCCAGAACGTTGCCGCATAAGCAGCTTATCGTGGCGACCGATCGCGGTATCTTCTACAAGATGCAGCAGGCCGTGCCGGAGAAAGAGCTCCTCGAAGCGCCAACCGCAGGCGAGGGAGCCACGTGCCGCAGCTGTGCGCACTGTCCGTGGATGGCGATGAACGGCCTGAAAGCGATTGCCGAAGGGTTAGAAACCGGCGGTGCGGCGCATGAGATCCATGTGGATGCCGCTCTGCGTGAAGGCGCGTTAGTTCCACTTAACCGCATGCTGGATTTTGCGGCTACACTACGTACTTAATTCACTACGTCCCGGGGAAAAGATGGATTTTTTTAGCACACAAAACATTCTGGTTCATATACCGATTGGTGCAGGTGGCTATGACCTGTCATGGATTGAAGCGGTTGGCACGCTGGCGGGATTACTCTGTATCTGGCTCGCAAGCCTGGAGAAGATCAGTAATTACGCGTTCGGGCTCATTAACGTTACGCTTTTTGCGATTATCTTCTTCCAGATCCAGCTCTACGCAAGCTTGCTTTTGCAGCTGTTCTTTTTTGCGGCCAATATCTACGGGTGGTACGCGTGGTCTCGGCAGAACAGCCAGCAGGAGGCCGAGCTGCAGATCCGCTGGTTACCCTTGCCGAAAGCCATCGCCTGGTTTGTCGCGTGTGTGGTCGCCATTGGTTTAATGACGGTCTACATCAACCCGGTATTTGCTTTCCTGACCCGCATTGCTGTGGCGGCCATGTCCGGCATCGGGTTACAGGTGACAATGCCAGTGCTTCAGCCGGATGCTTTCCCGTTCTGGGATTCCTGCATGATGGTGCTGTCCATTGCGGCGATGATCCTGATGACCCGTAAATACGTTGAGAACTGGCTGCTGTGGGTCATCATCAATGTCATCAGCGTGGTGATTTTCGCCCTGCAGGGCGTCTATGCGATGTCTCTGGAATATCTGCTGTTGACCTTCATTGCCCTGAACGGAAGCCGGATGTGGATTAACAGCGCGCGTGAGCGAGGCTCGCACGCGCTCTCCAGTTAATGGTGATGATGATGTGAATGGTCGGACTGCGCCTCATTCAGGTGGCAATCCGGCCCGTTACAGGGCTGGTACTCCATCTGGATGGTCGCGTGACCAATTTCATAGTGATGTTCAAGAAAGTGCTGGATGCGTTCGAGCAGCGCATCGTGGTCGTGCGGCGGGATCACCTGGACGTGCAACGTCATAACCGGTTTCTCGCCCACCAGCCAGACGTGCACGTGGTGGACGTTACGTACCTCAGGAACTGAACGGTGCAGATTACGCTTTAACTCGGCGATATCCACAGAGGCGGGCGCCCCCTCCAGCAACTCATTGACGCTCTCCTTCAATAGCCGCCAGGCGCTGCGTAACACCAGACACGAGACCAGTACAGAAAGAATAGGGTCGACAGGCGTCCAGCCGGTGTAGAGGATCACCAGTGCGGCAACTATGGCTCCCACCGAGCCCAGTAAATCTCCCATCACATGCAGAGCCGCGGCGCGTACGTTAAGGTTCTTTTCGCCACTGCCGCGATGCAAAATCCAGAAGGCCAGAAGATTGGCAAGCAGCCCCGCCACGGCGATCGCCATCATTGTCATCCCGGCGACCGGCTGAGGGTGTCTGAAGCGCTGAATGGCCTCCCAGACGATAAGAAGGGTAATGACCACCAGCGCAATCGCATTAACAAACGCGGCAAGCGTCGTCAGCCTCAGCCAGCCGAATGTATGGCGTGCATTAGGAGGACGACGGGCAAACTGTACGGCCAGGAGGGCAAAAAGCAGCGCTGCTGCATCGGTAAGCATATGTCCGGCGTCAGCCAGCAGCGCCAGGGAGCCGGAGATCAAACCACCGATGACCTCAATAATCATGAAGGTGGCGGTAACGCCGAAGGCCAGCAGCAGGCGTTTAGCGTTGTCGTCGCCCAAGGCGTGGGAATGTGTGTGAGCCATGTTATCTTTCCTGATTCGTTATTGTTATTAGTGTAGCGTTTTTAATAAGTTACTCAAAAAGAAAGGAGAGCCTGAGCTCTCCTTTCGCAGTTAAATCCCTAACCGGTTACTGGGTTGTACCATCCGTTTTGGTATTGGCATCATCGCCCACTTTGTCATTCGCGTCCGGGCAACGGCCGTCTTTACACATTGTGTTTTTGTGAACCTCATCCTTGCTCATATTGTCATGATTCATGGTACCGGAGTCGGTACCATCAGGGTGCAGCATCGTGCCACCGGTGTTCGTGTTCCCGTTATTAATTTGGCTGTTATCGACATTGTTCGGGGCGACATTCTGTTTGGCATCAGGGGCCACCTGGCCTGCTGACGCAGCCGCGTTAGCATCGCCGTTACCCGATGAGCTCGTTTCAGCCGCAAGAACGCTGCCGCTTGCCAGGGTGAGGGTTGCCGTCAGGAAGAGAGTTGCCAGTTTCGTCATTTTCATCATGGTGCTCCTGTTCTTGTCGTTACGCTGGATAACATTCTCCAACAGTGCATCTTTTTCAGAGGCGAAAGATCCCGCCAGACGGACTTACGTCAGTAGGGAATCGCGTTTAATAAAGCAAAAATGGTTGTTACAGTTAAAAAGCTTAGGTTAGATCTCGTTTTTCGCTATTTTGTGGCGATTTTTAGGCGAATTCCAGGAATTATCTGCGTGAAGTGTAAAACCGTGTTTACACTTCCTGGTCGACAAGATAGATTGAAAGGATTGCTTTCATTACAAAAGATATGGCAGAGCTGGAAAGAAGATGAATTATCAGAACGACGATTTACGCATTAAAGAGATCAATGAGTTATTACCTCCTGTAGCACTCCTTGAGAAATTCCCCGCCACTGAAAATGCCGCAAACACGGTTTCTCATGCTCGTAAAGCGATCCACAAGATCCTGAAAGGTAATGACGATCGTCTTCTGGTGGTGATTGGCCCGTGCTCAATCCACGATCCTGCTGCGGCAAAAGAGTATGCCGCGAGACTGCTTAAGCTGCGCGAAGAGCTTAAAGATGAGCTGGAAATTGTGATGCGCGTGTACTTTGAAAAGCCGCGCACCACCGTTGGCTGGAAAGGGCTGATTAACGATCCGCATATGGACAACAGCTTCCAGATTAACGACGGCCTGCGTATTGCGCGCAAGCTTTTGCTGGAGATTAACGACAGTGGCCTGCCAGCCGCCGGTGAGTTCCTGGATATGATTACGCCACAATATCTGGCAGACCTGATGAGCTGGGGCGCCATTGGCGCGCGTACCACTGAATCTCAGGTTCACCGTGAACTGGCGTCCGGCCTCTCTTGCCCGGTGGGTTTTAAAAACGGTACCGATGGCACCATCAAAGTCGCTATTGACGCCATCAATGCGGCAGGGGCACCACACTGCTTCCTGTCCGTGACCAAATGGGGTCACTCTGCCATTGTTAACACCAGCGGTAACGGTGACTGCCATATCATTCTACGCGGCGGTAAAGAGCCTAACTACAGCGCAAAACATGTCGCAGAGGTGAAGGTCGGGCTGGAAAAAGCGGGGCTGCCGCCTCAGGTGATGATCGACTTCAGCCACGCCAACTCCAGCAAGCAGTTTAAAAAGCAGATGGAAGTCGGCGCAGATGTTTGTCAGCAGATTGCTGGCGGCGAGAAAGCGGTGATAGGGGTGATGATTGAAAGCCATCTGGTTGAGGGTAACCAGAACCTCGAAGGCAGCGAGCCGCTGGTCTATGGCAAGAGCGTGACGGATGCCTGCATTGGCTGGGAAGATACCGACGCCATCCTGCGTCAGCTGGCGAATGCGGTAAAAGCCCGTCGCGGTTGATTCCTCCGGCACAAATAAAAAAGCGCGGAAGGCTCCGCGCTTTTTTTATGTCCGGCGAAAATTACTTCGCTTTACCCTGGTTCGCAACAGCCGCGGCTTTCGCTGCGATCTCATCCGCGTTACCCAGATAGTAGTGTTTGATTGGCTTGAAGTTTTCGTCGAACTCATACACCAGCGGTACGCCAGTCGGGATGTTCAGTTCGAGGATCTCGTCTTCACCCATGTTGTCCAGGTATTTCACCAGCGCGCGCAGGGAGTTACCGTGAGCGGCGATGATCACGCGCTCACCGCTTTTCAGGCGTGGCAGAATGGTTTCGTTCCAGTAAGGAACAACGCGGTCAATGGTCAGCGCCAGGCTCTCGGTGGTTGGCAGCTCAGCGTCGGTCAGTTTCGCGTAACGCGGGTCGTGGCCCGGATAGCGCTCGTCATCTTTGGTCAGCTCTGGTGGGGTTACCGCGAAGCCGCGACGCCACTGTTTAACCTGCTCGTCACCGTACTTCTCAGCGGTTTCGGCTTTGTTCAGACCCTGCAGCGCACCGTAGTGACGCTCGTTCAGTTTCCAGGATTTCTCAACCGGCAGCCAGGCCTGATCCAGCTCGTCCAGCACGTTCCACAGGGTGTGGATGGCACGTTTCAGCACAGAGGTGTAAGCAAAATCAAAGCTGAAGCCTTCTTCTTTCAGCAGTTTACCTGCTGCTTTTGCTTCGCTTACGCCTTTCTCTGACAGATCAACGTCGTACCAACCGGTGAAGCGGTTTTCGTTGTTCCACTGGCTTTCGCCGTGGCGCACCAGAACCAGCTTAGTAATAGCCATCTCTTACTCCTCAAGCATTTTTAGAATGATAACAATTCTCATTATATTGCCGTGGCCGTGCCAGCAGCAACGCTTAACCCTAACCATAGCGAAAATAGTCTCTGAGTGTAAGGTGCTTGTGAATCCAGGGTTATGATTTTGTCTGCGATTGGCGCTATTTTCAGCAAGGCGTGCAGAAAAAAGCCCTCCAGGGGAGGGCTGACGATGTTGCGGCCGGAGGTTAAGCGTGCGGAGTAAAATGATACTCGGTGACACTGACGTACTCTTCACCCGGGCGCAGCACACAGTCCGGCTGTGGCCATTCGGGATGGTTCGGGCTGTCCGGCAGGAACTCGCTCTCCAGCGCCAGACCTTGCCAGTCGCTGTACTCGCCGTGCTCACGTGCGGTTGTCCCGCCAAGATAGTTACCGGAGTAGAATTGCAGGGCAGGGGCGCTGGTGTAGACCGTCATCTGCAGTTTTTCATCCGCAGACCAGACCTGTGCAGCAGGCTGTTTCACATCGCCTTGTGCCTGCAGCAGGAACGCATGGTCGTAACCTTTCACCTTGCGCTGATCGTCATCGCTCAGAAAATCCTGGGCGATGGATTTTGCGTTGCGGAAGTCAAAGCTGGTACCTTCCACGGGCTTCAGCCCCTGATACGGAATGCCCATCTCGTCCACCGGCAAATAGGCATCCGCAAGGATCTGCAGCTTATGGTTACGCACATCGCACTGGTTACCGTCCAGATTGAAGTAGGCGTGGTTGGTCAGGTTGACCGGACACGGCTTATCGACCGTCGCACGGTATTCAATGGCGATACGGTTGTCGTCGGTCAGCGTAAAGCGTGCAAACGCGGTAAGGTTACCCGGGAATCCCTGGTCGCCATCCAGCGAGTCAAGTGAAAACAGCACTTCCCGGTCGTTTTGCTGGACAATTTTCCAGCGGCGTTTGTCAAATCCTTCCGGTCCACCATGCAGCTGGTTCTCACCCTGGCTTGGCAGCAACGTGTAGCGAACACCGTCGAGCTCAAAACGGCTTTTCGCAATGCGGTTCGCATAGCGCCCGACGGACGCGCCAAGATAGGCGGCCTGGTTGATATACTGCTCAGGCGAGGCGCAGCCGAGAAGGGTTTCGCGCACGCTGCCGTCTGGCATTGGTACGCGGGCGGAAAGTAGGGTGGCACCCCAGTCCATGAGCGTAACAACCATCCCCGCGCTGTTGCGCAGGGTTAACAGGCGATACGGCAGACCATCCGGTGCGAGGGTTGGCGTTTCGTTTAGCACTGTCCGGCTCCTTGTGATGCTTTACAAACATAGAACGTTTCTTTAATGCCCGTTTTGGCTTCGTACTGTTTCTCCACCGCTGACTGGACGGCCGGGACGAGATCTTCCGGCACCAGAGCGACGATGCAGCCACCAAAACCACCGCCCGTCATGCGTACACCGCCTTTATCGCCGATGACCGCTTTGACAATCTCCACCAGGGTGTCGATTTGCGGAACGGTGATTTCGAAGTCATCGCGCATGGAGGCGTGGGACTCTGCCATCAGTTCCCCCATACGTTTCAGATCTCCTTTGGCCAGCGCGGAAGCGGCTTCAACGGTTCGGGCGTTTTCGGTCAGCACATGACGAACGCGTTTTGCCACTACTGGATCCAGCTCGTGCGCCACTTTGTTGAATTCATCAAGCGTCACGTCGCGCAGGGCCGGCTGCTGGAAGAAGCGTGCGCCGGTTTCGCACTGCTCGCGGCGGGTGTTGTACTCGCTGCCCACCAGCGTACGTTTAAAGTTGCTGTTGATAATCACGACCGCGGCACCCTTTGGCAGGGGAACGGCTTTGGTTCCAAGCGTTCGGCAGTCAATCAGTAACGCATGCTCTTTTTTGCCCAGCGCGGAGATAAGCTGGTCCATGATGCCGCAGTTGCAGCCCACAAACTGATTCTCCGCTTCCTGGCCGTTCAGTGCGATTTGCGCCCCGTCCAGCGGCAGATGGTACAGCTGCTGGAAGACGGTTCCCACCGCCACTTCCAGGGATGCCGACGAGCTTAAACCAGCCCCTTGTGGCACGTTGCCGCTGATGACGAGATCCGCACCGCCAAAATTCTTGTTACGCTTTTGCAGATGTTTCACCACGCCGCGCACATAGTTGGACCACTGCTGGCTGTCGTGGATAACAATCGGGGCATCGAGGGAAAACTCGTCCATCTCATTACCGTAATCCGCCGCAATCACGCGCACTTTGTGGTCATCGCGCTTTGCGCAGGCGATCACCGTCTGGTAATCAATGGCACAGGGCAGAACAAAACCGTCGTTGTAGTCGGTGTGTTCACCAATCAGGTTTACGCGGCCAGGTGCCTGGATAACGTGGGTGGCAGGGTAGCCAAATTTTTCAGCAAACAGGGATTGTGTTTTATCTTTCAGACTCATTTATTAGACTCCTGATTCGCGATAATGGACATCGCTAACGGCACGCAGGCGTTCTGCGGCCTGTTCTGCCGTCAGGTCACGCTGGGTTTCCGCCAGCATTTCATAGCCCACCATAAATTTACGCACCGTCGCAGAACGCAGCAGCGGCGGATAGAAATGGGCATGCAACTGCCAGTGTTGATTCTCTTCGCCGTTAAACGGTGCGCCGTGCCAGCCCATTGAGTACGGGAAGGAGCACTGGAACAGATTGTCGTAACGGCTGGTCAGCTTTTTCAGCGCCAGCGCAAGATCGTCACGCTGTGCGTCGCTGAGATCCGTAATGCGCTGAACATGTGCTTTAGGCAGCAGCAGCGTTTCAAAGGGCCACGCCGCCCAGTACGGCACAACGGCCAGCCAGTGTTCCGTTTCGACCACAGTACGGCTACCGTCGGCCAGTTCACGCCGGGTGTAGTCCACCAGCATCGGGGAGCCGTTTTCCGCGTAATAGGCTTTTTGCAGGCGATCTTCTCGTTCGGCTTCGTTGGGCAGGAAACTGTTCGCCCAGATCTGCCCGTGTGGATGCGGGTTAGAGCAGCCCATCGCGGCGCCTTTATTTTCGAATACCTGCACCCACGGATAAGTCTGGCCCAGCTCCGCAGTTTGTGCCTGCCAGGTGCTCACCACCTCTTTCAGCGCATCAACGCTAAGCTCCGGTAGCGTTTTGCTGTGATCGGGCGAGAAGCAGATCACGCGGCTGGTTCCCCGGGCGCTTTCACAACGCATCAGCGGATCATCGCTCTGCGGCGCGTCCGGCGTGTCGGTCATGAGCGCGGCAAAATCGTTGGTGAAAACGAAGGTGCCTTTGTAGTCCGGGTTTTTATCTCCCGTTACGCGGGTGTTGCCCGGACACAGGAAGCAGTCCGGGTCGTGCTGTGGCAGCGTCTGTTTTGCAGGCGTCTCTTGCGCCCCCTGCCAGGGGCGCTTGGCGCGATGCGGAGACACCAAAATCCATTGCCCGCTAAGCGGGTTAAAACGACGATGCGGATGATCGACGGGATTGAATGAAGTCATGACGGATCCTTAGTCCGGATAACCTTGTGGGTGGCGAGACTGCCAGTGCCAGGTATCCTGTGCCATTTCATCCAGCGTGCGGGTAACACGCCAGTTAAGCTCTTTATCGGCTTTGGTTGCATCAGCCCAGTATGCCGGGAGGTCTCCTTCGCGGCGGGGGGCGAAGTGATAGTTGACCGGCTTACAGCAGGCTTTGCTGAAGGCGTTAACCACATCCAGCACGCTGCTGCCAATACCGGCGCCGAGGTTGTAAATATGCACGCCCGGCTTGTCGGCCAGCTGCTGCATTGCCGCCACGTGGCCGTCGGCCAGATCCATAACGTGGATGTAATCACGCACGCCGGTGCCATCTGCAGTCGGGTAGTCATTGCCGAACACCGCCAGGGAATCGCGGCGACCCACCGCCACCTGGGCGATATACGGCATCAGGTTATTTGGAATGCCCTGCGGATCTTCACCCATATCGCCTGACGGATGGGCACCGACCGGGTTGAAGTAGCGCAGCAGGGCGATGCTCCACTCCGGCTGTGCTTTTTGCAGGTCGGTCAGGATCTGCTCCACCATCAGTTTGCTTTTGCCGTACGGGCTTTGCGGTGTCCCGGTGGGGAAACTCTCGACGTAAGGGATTTTCGGCTGGTCGCCGTAGACGGTGGCGGATGAGCTAAAGATGAAGTTTTTGACGTTCGCCGCGCGCATGGCGGAGATGAGACGCAGGGTACCGTTGACGTTATTGTCGTAATACTCAAGCGGCTTCGCGACCGACTCACCGACCGCTTTCAGGCCCGCGAAGTGGATCACCGTTTCAATAGCATGGTCGTGGAGGATCTCGGTCATCAACGCTTCATTGCGGATGTCACCTTCGACAAACGTCGGTTGTTTTCCGCCAAGACGTTCAATCACAGGCAGCACGCTGCGCTTACTATTGCACAGGTTGTCGAGGATGATGACATCATGACCGTTTTGCAGCAGTTGCACACAGGTATGACTTCCTATGTAACCGCTACCACCTGTTACCAGAACTCGCATATTTCGCTCCATTAGGCTTATGGTATGTAATAACCATAGCATAACAGAGACGTGAAAAGTGTGACATGGGATAAATTAGTGGAATCGTTTACACTGTTTTTCAAACCCGCTTTTTTTTGATCCAGTCGCATTGTAGATCAAAGAGATAAAGAAGTATCACTGCAGGTTATCTGAAAAGCGGAGGGCGGCGCCCTCCGCAAGTTAATCGATTTTGCTCAGCAGGTAACGATAGTGCTCACCATCCGGGATAAACTCCAGACGGTGCGTGATGCAGGCCGGTGCGTCTTCAGCATGATGTGAGACAAACAGTAACTGGGTTTCACCTTCGCCAATCAGCACATCCACAAAGCGGCGGATCAACTGGCGGTTCAGCGGATCCAGCCCCTGAAGCGGCTCATCGAGGATCAGCAGCGTCGGGTGTTTCACCAGCGCCCGGACGATTAATGCCAGACGCTGCTGCCCCCAGGACAGACTGTGAAACGGCGCGTCAGCGACCCGGTTGTCCATCCCCAGAATATCCAGCCACTGCTGGGCCAGCTTGTGCTGTTTGTCCGATACCGCCTGATAAATACCGATGGAATCAAAGTACCCGGAGAGGATCACATTGCGTACGGTGGTGCTGACCCGGTAATCCAGATGCAGGCTGCTGCTTACATAGCCGATATGCTTTTTGATATCCCAGATGGTTTCACCGCTTCCGCGACGGCGGCCAAACAGGGTCAAATCGTTGCTGTAGCCCTGAGGGTGATCGCCGGTGATCAGACTCAGCAGCGTCGATTTCCCCGCGCCGTTGGGGCCGACAATCTGCCAGTGTTCGCCCGGATTAACCGTCCAGCTGAGATGATTCAGGATCGGACGATCGTCATAAGAGACCACCCCGTTACGCAGCACAATCCGCGGCTGATTAGGATCTAAAGCGAGACGTACCGAAGGGGCGTCGGGTTCGGGCAGGGTAATGCCGTCGAGCTTTTCGCTGTGCGCCAGTTGGGCAATCAACGCCTGCTTCAGCAGTACCGATTTTTCGCCGGTTTCGGTAAGGCTGCAGTCCGCCAGCACCCCGGCGTTCTGCACAAAATCCGGGATTTCATCAAAACGGTTAAGCACCAGCACAAGGGTGTAGCCCTGCTGGTTAAGCGAGGCCAGCAGGTCTGCCAGCTGGGCGCGGGACTGCACGTCCAGACCGTCGAACGGCTCATCCAGGATTAACAGCTCAGGTTCGCTCATCAGCGCCTGGCAGAGCAGCGTTTTACGCGTCTCGCCGGTAGAAAGGTATTTGAAGCGGCGGTTGAGAAGGGCGGTGATACCAAACTGCTCCGCCAGCTGCTGACAACGGGCAGGATTGTTGACTTCATCCTGAATAATTTCTGCCGTTGTGCGGCCCGTGTCTTCTTCGCCCGGGCTGAGGAGGTCCGTGTTGTTACGCTGCCATTCATCGCTCACCAGCTTCTGCAGCTGTTCAAACGACAGGCGCGTCGTACGTGTAAAATGGCTCTGGCGTTCGCCTTTAAGCAGGGTGAGCTCTCCGGCCAGCGCCCGGGCCAGCGCGGACTTGCCGCTCCCGTTGGTGCCCACAAATGCCCAGCTCTCACCCGCGCGTAATGTTAAATCAGCAAGCGTCAGCGTTCGGGTATCGCTAAGACGAAACGTACCTTGCGAAATATGCAATGATGACATGATTTATCCCATTTTTTGCAGCGTCAGCTGTCAGGGATACTCACTGTCGGCACGCTTGTCAATCCGCTTAGCACAATGTGGCGATAATCACCCGGTCTGCGTTGAAATATGCGGTAACCACAGCACCTTCTTCTAATTCGTGCGCCTCGCTCAGGGCAACCGTCGCGCACAGCACCTGGCTGTCCGGCAGGGTCATCAGGACCTCACACTGCGTTTCACCACGTTCAATGTGCTGGATGGTGCCCTGCAACTGGTTGTCTGCCGCTTTGGCGCGTTCGGCATCGCGCGTCACTGCGACCCACGGCGCTTTCAGCAACACCAGCACCTCCTTGCCTTCATCCAGCCCCAGGCGCTCTCCGCTTTGGGCGGTAATCGCGGCTTTCAGGCGGGTGGTGCCGTCGGCAAGCAGGATCTCGATATGTTGCTGGACCTGCCCGTTATCGCGCGCGGTGACCGTGCCAAACCACTGGTTGCGGGCGCTGGTCTGGAGTGAGAAGCGAGAAATGGCGGCTAACAGGCTGTCCAGCGGGAGGTTATCATCGTCACTTAGCACATCGAACGCTTTCTGCTGGATCTGGGCCAGCAGGTCATAAAGCTGAATCAGACGCTGGCCGTAGCGGGTCAGCACGGCGCCACCGCCCCCTTTGCCGCCCGTGGCTCGCTCAACCAGCATCTGCTCGCTCAGGGTATTCATGTCGTTGATCGCATCCCAGGCGCTTTTATAACTAATGCCCGCGTTTTTTGCCCCCTGGCTTATTGAACCCGTTTGTTCTATTTGTTTAAGCAGGGCGATACGTCGCGGATCGGCGAAAAGCTTCTGCTGAAGTCGTAGGGTAAGGAGAATTTCAGCCTGCATAACGGAGTGTCCTGACAAAAGGGCTATTGTGAACCAAATGGCACAGGGCGCAAAGGGGACCGCACAAAAGGGGATGTTTTTCTTACTTTTCAGGGTAGAATAAGCCGTCCACAATATCTGGAGAAAACCATGTTAGAGTTGTTGAAAAGTCTGGTATTCGCCGTGATCATGGTACCAGTAGTGATGGCCATCATCCTCGGTGCCATCTACGGCCTGGGTGAAGTGTTCAACGTCTTTTCGAACATTGGTCACAGAGACCGCGCTAAAAAGCAGCACTGATTCCCCACAAAACGCCCGGCTTGCCCGGGCGTTTTGCTCTCAAGTATTTTTCGTCATCGCCGATATGATTTAAAGCATCCGGTAATTGTACCTCTTGATCGGTACGATTTAACGCTGGGATATCTCCGGCGTTGTCGTTATATTATTGCGTATATAACGAAACTCACAGGAGCTACAGATGGCACGTACAGGGTTACGCTTTTTCGCAGGGGCAACGCTGGCACTTTCGCTGACCGGACACGCGCTGGCCGACGAAGGTAAAATTACGGTTTTTGCGGCGGCGTCGCTGACGAATGCGATGCAGGATATTGCTGCTGCGTATAAAAAAGAGAAGAACGTCGACGTCGTCTCCTCTTTTGCGTCCTCTTCTACACTGGCGCGCCAGATAGAAGCGGGGGCGCCGGCCGATCTGTTCATCTCTGCCGATCAGAAATGGATGGATTACGTGGTTGAGAAGAAAGCCGTGGATACGACAACCCGCGAAACGCTGCTGGGGAATAGCCTTGTCGTGGTCGCGCCAAAAGCCAGTCCGCAGGGTGATATCGCCATCAACAAAGAGACTCACTGGACGCGTCTTCTGAACGGTGGCCGCCTGGCGGTGGGCGATCCGGACCATGTACCGGCTGGGATTTACGCGAAAGAGGACCTGCAGAAGCTGGGCGCGTGGCAGACACTGTCTTCAGATCTGGCGCCGGCGGAAGACGTACGCGGTGCGCTGGCGCTGGTGGAACGCCATGAGGCTCCGCTGGGCATTGTCTACGGCTCGGATGCCGTTGCCAGCAAGGGGGTCAAAGTGGTTGGCACGTTCCCGGAAGACGCCCACAAGAAAGTGGAATATCCTGTTGCGATTGTTGATGGACATAAAAATGCGACCGTGACGGCCTTCCAGGCGTACCTGAAGGGGCCGGAAGCGTCCGCAATCTTTAAACGTTATGGATTTACGACTCACGAATGATATTGACCGATCCTGAATGGCAGGCTGTACTGCTGAGCCTGAAAGTCTCTTCCCTGGCGGTTGCGCTAAGTTTGCCCTTTGGGATCTTCTTTGCCTGGTTGCTGGTGCGCTGTAAGTTTCCCGGCAAAGCCTTGCTTGACAGCGTTCTCCATCTTCCGCTGGTGTTGCCACCCGTGGTGGTGGGGTATCTGCTGCTGGTGTCCATGGGGCGACGCGGGTTTATCGGCCAGTGGCTGTACGACTGGTTCGGGCTGACCTTTGCCTTTAGCTGGCGCGGTGCGGTGCTGGCCGCGGCGGTGATGTCATTTCCGCTGATGGTGAGGGCTATCCGCCTGGCGCTGGAAGGGGTGGATATCAAACTGGAACAGGCCGCCCGCACGCTGGGTGCCGGGCGCTGGCGCGTCTTTTTCACCATTACGTTACCGCTCACGCTGCCGGGCATTATTGTCGGTACGGTACTGGCTTTTGCCCGTTCGCTGGGTGAATTCGGTGCCACCATTACCTTTGTTTCGAACATCCCCGGTGAAACGCGGACGATCCCTTCGGCCATGTATACGCTGATACAGACGCCGGGTGGCGAAGGTGCTGCGGCGCGTCTGTGTGTTATCTCAATTGTGCTGGCGCTGATATCGCTGCTGGTCTCTGAATGGCTGGCGCGACTCAGCCGCGAGCGGATGGGGAAATAGTTATGCTGGAACTCCATTTCACCCAGACGCTGGGAAACCACACCCTTACATTGAACGAGACGCTGCCCGCCACCGGTATTACCGCCATCTTTGGGGTCTCCGGCGCCGGGAAAACCTCGCTCATTAATGCGATCGGTGGCCTGACACGCCCTCAGGCAGGGCGCATTGTGCTGAACGATCGCGTCCTGAATGACGTTGAAAACAACATTTACCTGACACCGGATAAACGGCGTATTGGCTATGTGTTTCAGGATGCGCGGTTATTCCCGCACTACAGCGTGCGCGGGAATCTGCGTTACGGCATGGCCAAAAGCATGGCCGCGCAGTTTGACAAGCTGGTGGCGCTGCTGGGCATTGAGCCACTGCTTGACCGGTTGCCTTCTTCGCTCTCTGGCGGTGAGAAACAGCGGGTGGCGATAGGGCGCGCGTTGCTCACCGCCCCCGAACTCCTGCTGCTTGATGAGCCGCTGGCCTCGCTGGATATTCCGCGTAAACGTGAACTCCTGCCGTATCTCCAGCGCCTGGCGCGTGAAATCAAGATCCCGATGCTGTACGTCAGTCACTCCCTGGATGAAATTCTGCATCTGGCGGATAACGTACTGGTGCTGGAAAACGGCAGCGTTAAGGCGTTTGGCAATCTTGAAGAGGTCTGGGGCAGTAGCGTCATGCACCCGTGGCTGCCCCGGGAGCAGCAGAGCAGCATCCTGAAGGTGAGCGTGCTGGAGCACCATCCGCATTACGCGATGACCGCCCTGGCGTTGGGCGACCAGCACCTGTGGGTGAATAAAATCGACAAGCCTCTGCAGTCGGCGCTGCGTATTCGTATTCAGGCGTCGGATGTCTCTCTGGTTTTACAGCCTCCGCTGCAGACCAGTATCCGAAATATCCTGCGCGCGAAGGTCGCCGAGTGTTTTGATGATAACGGTCAGGTAGAGGTGCAGCTTGAGGTGGGGAGCAGGACGCTCTGGGCACGGATCAGCCCGTGGGCCAGGGATGAGTTAGGGATCAAACCTGGCCTGTGGCTTTACGCGCAAATCAAGAGCGTCTCCATTACCACCTGATTACAGCAGGTGGGTATAAATGTACTGCGCGATGCTGTCGGTGGTGTTATCGCCAATCACCACGTTAGCGCGCGCTTTCACCGCGTCATCGGCATTGCCCATTGCCACGCCCGTTCCGGCGGCTTCCAGCATGCTGATGTCGTTGTAGTTATCGCCAAAGGCGATCACATCCTGCATTGACCATCCCTGAGACTCCACGAACTGCGTCAGGCGCTTGCCTTTACTGTTGCCTTTGCGGGCGATATCCACCTGGTCATGCCAGGACCATTCACACTCCAGCCCCAGCGTCTGTTCAACATGTTTCGCGAAGGTATTCAGTTTGGTGGTGTCTTCATCGGTCAATGCGAATTTCCAGATAGCTTCCACATCCTGAGCCGCCTGGCGCAGGGAGGAGACCTGGGTAAAGACCGGACGCTGCGCTTCTGGCAGAGACTGAGCCCAGTTGGTGGTGCGGATAACGTGGCCAGTTGGGCGCTCATAGACCATCGCATTATCGACATACATCAGGCCGTGGATGGCATGTTCATCCAGCAGATCAATTAACTGCAATGCCTGGGGAACCGGCAGCGGGTCGGATTCTAAAACCTTTTTTGCCTGATAATCATACAAATAAGTGCCATTACAACAAATTGCAGGTGTATCTAACGCCAGTGCCTGATAAAAAGGGTGAATGGCAACGTGATGTCGACCCGTTACGATAAGGAGTTGATATCCCACTTCCTGCGCACGTTTAAGCGCTTCAAGGGAGGAGGGGAGAAGGGTTTTTTGCGGCGTCAGTAAGGTACCGTCTAAATCCAGAGCAATCACACGCGAGGTCATTTGTTTTTCCGGGTTAATATTGAATTTACGATCTGATGGGATGGTACACCGAGAGGCGAACGCGTCAAAACTCCCGTCGACAATTCAGCATTCACCGTCAAAAGTTAACTACTTTCATGCGCAGTGAGGAGTGAATATTCATGAAACAAACCGTTTATACCGCCAGTCCTGAAAGCCAGCAGATCCACGTCTGGCGTTTAAATGCCGAGGGGACCCTCACGCTGGTGCAGGTTGTTGATGTGCCAGGTCAGGTACAGCCAATGGCGATCAGTCCGGATAAACGTTTCTTGTACGTGGGTGTGCGCCCGGAGTTTCGCGTGCTGGCCTACCGCATCTCTCCGGATGACGGCGCGCTGACTTACACTGCGGAAGCGCCATTGCCGGGTAGCCCAACCCACATCTCAACCGATCGCAAGGGCAACTTTGTTTTCAGCGGCTCCTATAACGCGGGCTGTGTCAGCGTGACGCGTCTGGAAGAGGGCATTCCGGTCGACACCGTGGATGTGGTGGAAGGGCTGGAAGGTTGCCACTCGGCGAATATCTCCCCGGACAACCGCACGCTGTGGGTACCGGCGCTGAAGCAGGATCGAATTTGCCTGTTTACCCTGAGCGACGATGGTCACCTGGTGGCGCAGAATCCGGCGGAAGTGACGACCGTTGAAGGCGCGGGTCCACGTCATATGGTCTTCCATCCGAATCAGCAGTACGCCTACGTGGTGAACGAGCTGAACAGCTCGGTGGACGTCTGGGAACTGAAAGATCCTAACGGCCAGATTGAGTGCGTGCAGACGCTGGATATGATGCCGGCTGATTTCTCCGACACCCGCTGGGCGGCGGATATTCATATTACGCCGGATGGTCGCCATCTCTACGCCTGTGACCGTACTTCCAGCCTGATCACCATCTTTAGCGTTTCGGAAGACGGCAGCGTGCTGGCAGTAGAAGGCTTCCAGCCGACGGAAACGCAGCCGCGTGGCTTTAATATCGATCACAGCGGTAAATACCTGATTGCAGCGGGGCAGAAGTCTCACCACATCGCGCTGTATGAAATCAAAGGCGAGCAGGGCCTGCTGGAAGAGAAAGGGCGCTATGCGGTAGGCCAGGGGCCAATGTGGGTAGTGGTCAACGCTTATTAAGCGGCTTAAAACAAAAAACCTCGCGAACGCGAGGTTTTTTTATGCCCGGTGGTACGGCATTAACGGACAGGCCGGGTAAGGCGAAGCCGCCACCCGGCAAAAAAAGATTACTGCTTCGGCTCAGCAACCACTTTGCTACCCAGACCGCGGTTGTTGTATTCCCACATGCGGTTGAAGTTAGCGTCGTTCAGGTTGCGCTGCACGTTTCCTTTATCGTCCACAGAACCGGTATTGCCGGAGAACGGACGTTTGGAGATGGCGGCATCACCCCATGGTTTTGCCATGTTGAAACCTTCGTTGATGACGCTGTCACGGATCACGACCTGGCCGTTGGTTGCAGAATCCACATCCAGGGAGCGACCCAGCTGCGCCACGCCGTCACCGGCAGCGTTGAAGCGGCTGTTGACGGCGAGGAAGCCGTAGAACAGGTTTGACTGTGTCGCTGGCGCAAAGACATAACCTTCCTGCTGGGTACGTGAGTTCACGACGCGGAAATCGGTGTTATCAAATACCACCGCGCCACGACCGGAGACCAGATCCACGTCACCTTCGATGTAGCTGTTGGTCACCAGCGTACGGGTCAGACGGTTATTCTGCAGGGTGTTCTGTACGCCGCTGTTGGTGACGAAGAAGGTGTTCTGACGACCCAGAATGTTCACGTTATTGAGCTGCACCTTGTCGCCATCGCTACGCAGCGCCACGGCCTGGTGGTTACCCGCATCAACGCTGTCACCCAGGGTGTTCTGAATGGTCAGGTTCTGCAACTGCAGACCGTTGTTCTGAGACCAGACGACCGCAGAGCACATCACGCCAATGGTGGCGGAACGCTTGCTCTGGCAGTTATCAAACATATACCAGGCCGGTTTGCCCGGCATGTATTTACCCGCCGGGTTGACCAGGTGACGCCAGGTGGTGCTGTCGATTTCGGAATCAATCGCCAGACCAATTTTAACGTCGATGGCTTTTTCACCCAGACCGTAAAGGGTGATGCTGCCCGGTGCTGCCGGAATGTAAACGGTACCTTCATATTCACCTGGCATGATCGCGATGTACTGGCGAGATGCGCTGTGTTTGGTGATGGCAGCGTCAACCGCAGCCTGGATAGAGGTATGCGTCACGCCCTGCGCCCCTGCCGGACCCACAACAAAGTTTGGCTGCTTCGGCAGGTTAATCGAAGACGGCGTCCACGGCGCAGCGTTTGGATCCATCGCGGAGAAGTAGTGCGCGCGATCGAAGTTTTTCGCTTCATCAGCGGACAAAATCGGACGGGACGCGGTGCCTGGCGCGACCTGCTCAGAAGGTCGCTGATCCGGTGGCGTTGAACTGCATGCGGATAATGTCACGCCAAAGGCGAGTGCCAACGCCAGACGGGAAATCCTGGAAATGTTCAAGGTGAAGCTCCTGGGTATGCAAGTCTTAAACGAGATAGACGAAATAGCCTGCTTTTTTATACTAAGTTGAGCGAAACGGGAAGATAAAAAGGGGAAAAGTTGCATTTTTCGCCCGCAGGGGGCGGGAAAGTCGTCACAAATAAATAACATTTTCATAAAGGCGGTTGACAGCAGCCAGCAGATGAAAATAAATGTCTATACAACCCATGACAAGTGAAAGGCTTATGCTGCAACTTCATCCCGACGATGTGATATGGCGAAATGCGCGACTGGCGACAATGGTTCCTGGTGAAGAATCGTATGGACTGCAAGCGCATCATGCCCTTGTGGTGCGCGGTCAAACCCTTCTGGCCGTCATTCCTGAAGCAGACCTCCCTTCCGGGCATGATAAATGCGTCGATCTCGGTGGACGCCTGGTCACGCCGGGTCTTATCGACTGCCATACCCACCTGGTGTTTGGCGGCAATCGCGCGGCGGAGTGGGAGCAGCGTCTCAACGGTGTCTCCTATCAGACCATCAGCGCACAGGGGGGCGGAATTAACGCCACCGTCTCGGCAACCCGCGACAGTTCGCCGGAAAATTTGCTTACACTGGCGCAGCAGCGGCTGGAGCGGTTAATGAATGAAGGGGTGACCACCCTGGAAATCAAATCCGGCTACGGTCTTAACGCCGCGGCTGAAGAAAAAATGCTGCAGGTCGCACGCCAGCTCAGCCTGAGTAATCCGGTTGAGATCAGCCCAACCCTGCTGGCGGCACATGCGGTTCCGGCGGAATACCGCCACGATCCAGACGCGTACCTCACACTGGTGTGCGAGCAGATCATGCCCGAACTGTGGCAAAAAGGCCTGTTCGAAGCGGTGGATGTTTTTTGTGAAAACGTCGGCTTCACGCCGGCACAAACCGAGCGGCTTTTCCTGGCCGCCCGCGCACGGGGTATTCCGGTGAAAGGGCACGTGGAGCAACTTTCTAACCTGGGCGGTGCGGCGCTGGTCAGCCGATTTAAAGGGTTATCTGCCGATCATATCGAATACCTGGATGAGGACGGTGTTCAGGCCATGGCGCAAAGCGGCACGGTCGCGGTACTGCTGCCTGGCGCGTTCTATTTTCTTCAGGAGCGTCAGCGTCCACCGGTTGAACAGCTCCGGGCGCAGGGCGTACCGATGGCGGTCGCCACGGATTACAACCCCGGCACCAGCCCGTTCGCGAGCATTCATCTGGCCATGAACATGGCCTGCGTACAGTTTGGCCTGACGCCTGAAGAGGCCTGGGCTGGCGTCACGCGGCACGCCGCGCAGGCGCTGGGGCGTGGCACAACGCACGGGCAGTTAAAGGCCGGTTTCATGGCTGATTTTATCGTCTGGGATGCAGACCATCCGGTAGAAATGGTTTACGAGCCGGGACGCAATCCGCTGTATCAACGCATTTTCCGGGGGGAGGCAGTATGAGTTGGCAGCCCGTTGCTAAGACCGTCTGGCAGGGGCGCGACGACAGCGCCGAGGCCAGCAACGCAAAACGTATTTTTCAGACCATACGCCAGCCGTCGCAATTTACCCCGGTTTCATCCGCGATTGCGCTGATAGGCTTTGCCTGTGATGAAGGAGTAAGGCGTAATCAGGGCAGGCAGGGTGCGGCGCAGGCTCCCGACGTGCTGCGTAAGGCGCTGGCGAACATGGCAACGCATTCCGGCCACGAACGGCTGGTGGACATGGGGTCGGTTTACGTTGAGGATGACCAACTGGAAGAGGGCCAACAGGCACTGAGCGATGCCGTGGTCACCTGTCAGCAGGCTGGCATGCGTACGCTGGTGTTGGGCGGCGGACACGAGACCGCCTGGGCCCACGGCCGTGGTATTCTTGAGGCGTTCCCGAATGAGCGCGTGGCGGTCATCAACCTGGATGCGCATCTTGATTTGCGCAAGGCCGAACGGGCCACCTCCGGCACCCCGTTTCGTCAGCTGGCGAACTACTGTGCTGACCACGCGCGGGAATTTCAGTACGCCTGTTTTGGCGTCAGCCGCGCGGCGAACACCCAGGCGCTGTTTGACGAGGCTGAACGGCTTAACGCCACGCTGGTGGACGATCTGCATTTCCACCTGGATGCGCTATCAGCCCTGGAACAGGTGCTGGCGCAGGCCGATCGTGTTTACCTCACCATTGATCTGGACGTTCTGCCCGCAGCCGAGATGCCCGCCGTGTCAGCCCCCGCGGCGTTAGGCGTGCCTGCGCGGGATCTCCTGCCCGCGATCGAGCGCATTTGCCGTAGCGGAAAACTGCAGGCCGCCGATCTGGTAGAATTTAACCCTCACTACGATCGGGACGGACAGGGGGCGAAGCTTGCCGCCCGTCTGGCCTGGCAAATTGCTCACTGGTGGGCATAACAACATTTAAGGAGTCACGATGTTCTCACGCTCACCTCAGCCGCCGTCCGGCTCTCCCGCGCCTTTCTACGAAAAGGTGAAGCAGACGATCAGCGAAAAAATCGCCACCGGCGTCTGGCGGCCGCATGACCGCATTCCCTCTGAAGCCGATCTGGTGGCGCAGTTTGGTTTTAGCCGGATGACCATCAACCGGGCGTTACGCGAGCTAACCGACGAAGGCCTGCTGGTGCGTCTGCAGGGGGTCGGGACGTTTGTGGCGGAGCCAAAAGGACAATCGGCGCTGTTTGAAATCCGCAGCATTGCGGACGAGATAGCGTCGCGAAACCATCAGCACCACTGCGAAGTGCTGGTGCTTGAAGAGACGCAGGCCAGCGCCGAGCAGGCTGCGGTACTGAACGTCAAGGAGGGAACCCGGATCTTCCATTCCGTAATGGTGCATTTCGAAAATGACGTGCCGGTGCAGATTGAGGATCGCTGCGTAAACGCCGAACGGATACCGGACTATCTGGACCAGGATTACACTCAAACCACGCCGCATGCCTTTCTCTCGCTTGTCGCACCGCTGACGGAAGGGGAGCACATTGTGGAAGCGGTGCGCGCGACGCCGCAGGAGTGCGAGCTGCTGCGTATCAAAGAGCACGATCCCTGCCTGCTGATCCGCCGCCGCACCTGGTCATCCGCGCAGATTGTGTCGCATGCAAGACTGCTGTTCCCCGGTAGCCGCTATCGGTTGCAGGGCCACTTTATGTCATAAGTTTTAAAAGCGTGATAGCTAACGCAATATAACAAATTTGTATCTTTTTTGTTAAATCTGACCTTGTGTGTGCTTGTCTATACAAGTATATCTAAATGCATCATCTGTCCCGTATGAGGAGCACACAATGTCGTCAGGTAAATACCGTCAGCAGGATGTCCGCGCCGCGCGCGGCACCACCCTTACCGCCAAAAGCTGGCTCACCGAAGCACCACTGCGCATGTTGATGAACAACCTTGATCCTGAGGTTGCGGAAAACCCCCACGAACTGGTGGTGTACGGCGGCATTGGCCGCGCCGCGCGCAACTGGGAATGCTATGACGCCATTGTTAAGGCCCTGACCGAACTGGAACACGACGAAACCCTGCTGGTGCAATCCGGCAAGCCGGTCGGTGTGTTTAAAACCCACAAAAACGCGCCGCGCGTTTTGATTGCCAACTCTAACCTGGTCCCACACTGGGCGACCTGGGAACACTTTAACGAACTGGATGCCAAAGGGCTGGCGATGTATGGCCAGATGACCGCGGGTAGCTGGATCTACATTGGCAGCCAGGGGATTGTGCAGGGCACCTATGAAACCTTCGTCGAAGCCGGTCGTCAGCACTACAACGGCTCGCTGAAAGGCCGCTGGGTACTGACCGCGGGTCTGGGTGGCATGGGCGGTGCACAGCCGCTGGCCGCGACGCTGGCTGGCGCCTGCTCGCTGAACATTGAGTGCCAGCAGAGCCGCATCGATTTCCGTCTGCGTACCCGCTATGTTGACGAACAGGCCGACAGCCTCGATGACGCGCTGGCGCGTATCAAAAAATACACCGCGGAAGGCAAAGCGGTATCGATAGCGTTGTGCGGCAACGCGGCAGAGATCCTGCCGGAACTCGTGGCCCGTGGCGTTCGCCCTGACCTCGTTACCGACCAGACCAGCGCCCACGATCCGTTGCACGGCTATCTGCCAAAAGGCTGGACGTGGGAAGCCTACCAGCAAAAAGCAGAAACCGATCCTGAAGGCACGGTACTGGCCGCTAAGCGTTCGATGGCAGAACATGTCTCCGCCATGCTGGCATTCAGCGAGATGGGCATTCCGACCTTCGATTACGGCAACAACATCCGCCAGATGGCAAAAGAGATGGGCGTCAGCAACGCCTTTGATTTCCCGGGATTTGTCCCTGCCTATATTCGTCCGCTGTTCTGTCGCGGTATCGGTCCGTTCCGCTGGGTGGCCCTGTCCGGCGACCCGGAAGATATCTACAAAACCGATGCCAAAGTGAAGGAAATTGTCGCGGACGATGAACACCTGCACCACTGGCTGGATATGGCCCGCGAGCGCATTAACTTCCAGGGCTTGCCGGCGCGTATCTGCTGGGTCGGGCTGGCGTGGCGGCAAAAGCTGGGTCTGGCTTTTAACGAAATGGTGCGCAGCGGCGAAGTGTCAGCCCCGATTGTGATTGGTCGCGACCATCTGGATTCTGGCTCCGTCGCCAGCCCGAACCGCGAAACCGAAGCCATGCGCGACGGCTCAGATGCGGTCTCCGACTGGCCGCTGCTGAATGCCTTACTCAACACCGCCAGCGGCGCGACCTGGGTATCGCTGCACCACGGTGGCGGCGTGGGGATGGGCTTCTCCCAGCATTCCGGGATGGTTATCGTCTGTGACGGAACGGATGAAGCCGCCGCGCGTATCGCACGCGTGCTGCACAACGACCCGGCAACCGGCGTGATGCGTCACGCAGATGCGGGATACGAGATTGCTATTGAATGTGCCACAGAGCAGGGACTTAACCTGCCGATGATCCCTGCCACACAAGGAAAGCATGAATGAACGCGTTAACACTCACTCCCGGCTCGCTCACGCTCAAACAGCTGCGTCACGTCTGGCGTCAGCCGGTCACGCTCTCGCTGGATGAAAGCGCCCATGCCGCCATTAACGACAGCGTGGCCTGCGTTGAAGCCATTATTGCCGAGGGGCGTACCGCCTACGGTATCAACACCGGTTTCGGTCTGCTGGCGCAGACGCGCATTGCCACGCACGATCTGGAAAATCTCCAGCGTTCGCTGGTGCTTTCCCATGCCGCAGGCGTTGGCCAGCCGCTGGACGACGAGATTGTCCGTCTGATGATGGTGCTCAAAATTAACAGTCTGGCGCGCGGCTTTTCCGGCATTCGTCTGAGCGTGATCCAGGCCCTGATGGCGCTGGTGAACGCGGAAGTCTATCCGTGGATCCCCGCCAAAGGCTCTGTTGGCGCCTCCGGCGATCTCGCCCCGCTGGCGCATATGTCGCTGCTGTTGTTGGGGGAAGGTCAGGCGCGCTGGCAGGGAGAGTGGCTCCCGGCAAAAGAGGCGCTGAAAAAGGCCGGATTAGCGCCAATCACCCTTGCGGCAAAAGAGGGGCTGGCGCTGCTTAACGGCACGCAGGCCTCCACGGCCTTTGCGCTGCGCGGTCTGTTTGAAGCCGAAGATCTGTTCGCCTCGGCCGTGGTGTGCGGTGCGCTGACCACGGAGGCGGTGCTGGGCTCGCGTCGTCCGTTTGACGCGCGTATTCATGATGTACGAGGCCAGCGCGGACAAATTGACGCTGCCGCAATGTATCGCCATCTGCTGACGGAGACCAGTGAGATTGCTGATTCGCACCATAACTGTGACAAGGTACAGGATCCGTACTCGCTGCGCTGTCAGCCGCAGGTGATGGGCGCGTGTCTGACGCAGCTGCGCCAGGCCGCAGAAGTGCTGCTGGTGGAAGCCAACGCGGTGTCCGATAACCCGCTGGTGTTCGCCCAGGAAAACGAGGTGGTCTCCGGTGGTAACTTCCACGCCGAGCCCGTGGCGATGGCGGCGGATAACATCGCGCTGGCGATTGCCGAAGTGGGCGCCTTGTCCGAGCGGCGCATTGCGCTGATGATGGATAAGCATATGTCCCAGCTGCCACCGTTCCTGGTGCGCAACGGCGGGGTGAATTCAGGCTTTATGATTGCCCAGGTGACGGCCGCAGCGCTGGCGAGCGAAAACAAAGCGCTGTCGCATCCGCACAGCGTGGACAGCCTGCCAACCTCTGCCAACCAGGAAGACCACGTCTCAATGGCTCCGGCAGCCGGACGTCGTCTGTGGGAGATGGCCGCCAATACCCGTGGCGTGCTGGCAGTGGAATGGCTGGCGGCGTGTCAGGGGATCGATCTGCGTGAAGGGCTGAAGTCCAGCCCGCTGCTGGAACAGGCACGCCATGTGCTGCGTGAGCACGTATCGCATTACGATGATGACCGCTTCTTTGCGCCGGATATTGATAAGGCGATGCAGCTTCTGGAAGAGGGGCGTCTGGTGGGGTTGCTGCCGCCGGTGTTGTGATTTTTTCCCCCTCACCCTAACCCTCTCCCACAGGGAGAGGGAATTGTCAGGTTTTCTCCCTCTCCCTGTGGGAGAGGGCCGGGGTGAGGGCATCACCCCGCACAATTACGAATACATCGCCGTAATCGACGCGCTCTCCAGCGAATGGAAATGCACATTAAACCCTACCATCGCGCCGCTCGCCCCTTCGTCGACCTCAATCTTCTCTACATCCAGCGCGTGAACCGTGAAGATATAGCGGTGCGTTTCCCCTTTTGGCGGCGCCGCGCCACCGTAACCGGCTTTCCCAAAATCGGTGCGCGTCTGAATGGCGCCTTCCGGCAGGGCGACCAGGTCGGAGCCGGAACCCTGCGGCAGAACGCGCGTATCGGCGGGCAGGTTGGCCACAACCCAGTGCCACCAGCCGGAGCCGGTTGGCGCATCCGGGTCGTAGCAGGTGACCACAAAGCTTTTGGTGCCCGCTGGCACATCGTCCCATGCCAGGTGCGGAGAGATATTATCTCCCTGATACCCCATCCCGTTGAAGACGTGGCGTTCAGGCAGTTTTTCGCCGTCACGCAGATCTTTACTGATGATTTTCATACGGTTTGCCCTCGTTATTCACTCGTTCAGGAAGTGTAACGCATAGGGTCAAATCGTGAAATGCGCCGGAATGTTAACGGCTTCAACCACCGCGGCGGTTAACGTGCGTAGCTGTTCAGCCGTGATGATATACGGTGGCATCAGGTAGATAAGTTTGCCGAAAGGCCGCACCCAGCCCCCCCGCTCTACAAAGAAGCGCTGCAATGCCGCCATATTCACCGGATGGGTGGTCTCAATCACGCCGATGGCACCCAGCACGCGCACGTCCGCCACGAAATTCGCCCCCGAGGCGGCACTGAGCTCTTCTTTCAGCTGCGCCTCAATCGCCGCAACCTGCGTTTGCCACTCGCCGTTTTGCAGGATCGCGAGACTTTCGTTTGCCACCGCGCAGGCCAGCGGATTGCCCATAAAGGTCGGGCCATGCATAAAGCAGCCCGCTTCGCCATCGCTGATGGTGTCGGCCACCTGGCGGGTAGTGAGGGTGGCGGAGAGCGTCATGGTGCCGCCGGTCAGCGCTTTCCCCAGGCACAGGATATCCGGTGTGATATCCGCATGTTCGCAGGCAAACAGCTTACCCGTGCGGCCAAATCCGGTGGCGATCTCATCGGCAATCAGCAGGATGCCCTCGCGGTCACACATTTTACGAATGCGTTTTAACCACTCGGGATGGTACATGCGCATCCCACCAGCACCCTGAACAATCGGTTCGAGGATCACGGCGGCAATCTCATGACGGTGGGCAGCCATCAGCCGCGCAAAGCCGACCATGTCCATTTCATTCCACTCGCCGTCAAAACGGCTCTGCGGGGCCGGGGCAAACAGGTTTTCCGGCAGGTACCCCTTCCACAGGCTGTGCATGGAGTTATCCGGATCGCACACCGACATCGCGCCAAAGGTATCGCCGTGGTAGCCGTTGCGGAAGGTCAGGAATCGCTGACGGGATTCCCCCCTGGCATGCCAGTACTGCAGCGCCATTTTCATCGCCACTTCCACCGCCACCGAGCCGGAGTCGGCAAGGAACACGCACTCCAGCGCATCGGGCGTCATCGCCACCAGACGACGGCAGAGATCAACCGCCGGTTGATGGGTAATGCCGCCAAACATCACGTGCGACATCTGCTCAATCTGCGCTTTCATCGCGGCATTCAGACGCGGGTGGTTGTACCCGTGAATGGCCGCCCACCAGGATGACATACCGTCAACAAGCGGCTCGCCGCTGGCAAGGTGCAGTTCGCAGCCGTGGGCCGAGGCCACCGGGTAGACCGGAAGCGGGCGGGTCATGGAGGTGTAAGGGTGCCAGATATGCTGCTGGTCGAAGGCGAGATCGTCCTGGGTCATAATCGACTTGTAAACCATTTTGAAAAGTTTTAGGTTTACGAGTATAAACCGAACCGAAAATTAACAAAACCCTTTGGAGAAGCCCCATGGCTCACCACGCACGCTGGACGATGTCGCAAGTCACTGAATTATTCAATAAACCTTTCCTGGAGCTGATGTTCGAAGCCCAACAGGTGCATCGTCAGCACTTCGATCCGCGCCATGTTCAGGTCAGTACGCTGCTGTCGATCAAGACCGGTGCCTGCCCGGAAGATTGCAAATATTGCCCGCAGAGCGCGCGCTATAAAACCGGGCTGGAATCCGAACGTCTGATGGAAGTGGAGCAGGTGCTCGACTCCGCGCGTAAGGCGAAAAACGCGGGCTCTACCCGTTTCTGCATGGGGGCGGCATGGAAAAACCCACACGATCGTGACATGCCGTATCTGGAGCAGATGGTGAAAGGGGTCAAAGAGATGGGGCTGGAAGCCTGTATGACCCTCGGCACGCTGAACGAAGAGCAGGCGCAGCGCCTGTCTGCTGCAGGGCTGGATTATTACAACCACAACCTTGACACCTCACCAGAGTTTTACGGCAACATCATCACCACCCGTACCTATCAGGAGCGTCTGGATACGCTGGACAAAGTGCGCGAAGCGGGCATCAAAGTGTGCTCGGGCGGGATTGTGGGGCTGGGCGAAACGGTGAAAGATCGCGCAGGTCTGCTGCTGCAACTGGCGAACCTGCCGACCCCGCCGGAAAGCGTGCCAATCAACATGCTGGTGAAGGTCAAAGGCACGCCGCTGGCGGATAACGAGGATGTCGATGCGTTTGATTTTATCCGCACCATCGCGGTCGCGCGCATCATGATGCCAACCTCATACGTCCGCCTTTCTGCCGGTCGCGAACAGATGAACGAGCAGACGCAGGCGATGTGCTTTATGGCTGGCGCTAACTCCATCTTCTACGGCTGCAAGCTGCTGACCACGCCGAACCCGGAAGAGGACAAAGACGTCCAGCTGTTCCGCAAGCTGGGGCTGAACCCGCATCAGACCGAGGTGCTGGCGGGAGATAACGAGCAACAGCAGCAGCTGGAGCAGCAGATTTTCAACGCCGATACCGAACAGTTCTACAACGCGGCATCCGTATGACCTGGCAGGCTCGTATTCAATCCGCGCTGGAAGAGCGCCGGGCGCGGGATGCTTTTCGCGTTCGCAGGGTAGTGGAAAACGGTGCAGGCCGTTTTCTGACCCACGCCCGGCGGCAGTACTGTAATTTTTCCAGCAATGATTATCTCGGCCTGAGCCAGCATCCGGCGATTGTCCGCGCCTGGCAGCAGGGAGCGGAACACTACGGCGTGGGCAGCGGCGGTTCGGGGCACGTCAGCGGCTATACAACAGCGCATCAGGGGCTGGAAGAGACGCTTGCCGACTGGCTGGGCTATCCGCGCGCGCTGCTGTTCATCTCCGGCTTTGCCGCCAATCAGGCGGTGATTGCCGCGCTGATGGGCAAGGACGATCGTATCACCGCGGACCGTTTAAGCCACGCCTCTTTGCTGGAGGCGGCGAGTCTCAGCCCGGCACAGCTGCGGCGCTTTGCCCACAACGATGCGCTTTCGCTCGCCACGCTGCTGGATAAACCCTGTGCCGGACAACAGCTGGTGGTGACGGAAGGGGTCTTTAGCATGGATGGCGACAGCGCGCCGCTTCGTGCGCTGTCTGACGTTGCGAAACAGCAAAACGCCTGGCTGCTGGTGGATGATGCCCACGGTATTGGCGTGATGGGTGAGGACGGTCGCGGTAGCGCCAGTCAGCAGGGCGTGAAGCCGGAACTGCTGATCGTCACCTTTGGCAAAGGCGTTGGCGTGAGCGGGGCCGCCGTGCTGTGCAGCGAGTCCGTCGCCGATTATCTGCTGCAGTTCGCCCGACATCTGATTTACAGCACCAGTATGCCGCCTGCGCAGGCGGTGGCGCTCTCTGCCTCGCTGGAGGTGATCCGCGTTGAAGAGGGGGCTGAACGGCGCGCGCGTCTGGCAGAACATATTCAGCGTTTCCGTCAGGGTCTGGATCGGCTTCCTTTCCAAAGCACCGATTCGCAGAGCGCCATCCAGCCCGTTATCGTGGGGGAAAACAACCGTGCGCTCGCGCTGGCACAGACGCTGCGCGAACGGGGAATGTGGGTCACGGCCATCCGTCCGCCCACCGTGCCGCCGGGTACGGCGCGTCTGCGTTTGACGCTGACGGCGGCGCACAAAGCAGAAGATATCGATGCGCTGCTGGAGGCTCTCCATGTCGCCAGTCAATAAACAGGCCATTGCGGCGGCGTTTGGCCGTGCTGCACGCAGTTATTCTCAGCATGATGAGCTTCAGCGTCAGAGCGCTCAGGGGCTGCTTGAGCTACTCGGTGCGCGTCGTTTCCCGTACGTACTGGATGCCGGATGCGGCCCCGGCGGCAACAGCCGCTACTGGCGCGACGCCGGAAGCCACGTCACCGCACTCGATCTCTCTGAGCAGATGCTGGACGAGGCGCGACAGCAACAGGCGGCTGACCGCTATCTGACTGGCGATATTGAGTCGCTTCCGCTGCCGGATGCGCAGTTCGATCTGGTGTGGAGTCACCTGGCGGTACAGTGGTGCAGTAGCCTTTCGCAGGCGTTAAACGAGCTGTATCGCGTGGCGCGTCCGGGCGGAAAGGTGGCCTTTACCACCCTGCTGGAAAGCTCGCTGCCCGAGCTGAATCAGGCATGGAAAGCGGTAGACGAACAGCCGCACGCCAACCGCTTTTTAGCGTATGACCAGGTGACGGACGCGCTGACGGGCTGGCGCTATCAAAGCCAGGTGCAGACCATCACGCTGAACTTTAGCGATGCGTTCAGCGCCATGCGCTCGCTGAAGGGCATTGGCGCTACGCATCTGCATGCCGGGCGCGAGAGAAAACCGCTCACGCGCGGGCAGTTGCAGCGCCTGGAGCTGGCCTGGCCGCAGCGGCGGGGCACTTTCCCGCTCTCTTATCAACTCTTTCATGGGATTATCGAACGTGACTGAACGTTATTTTGTCACTGGAACGGATACCGAAGTGGGTAAAACGGTGGCCAGTTCCGCGCTGTTGCAGGCGGCTCGTCTGCAGGGCAAAACCACCGCCGGGTACAAGCCCGTCGCCTCCGGAAGTGAGATGACGGCACAGGGGTTACGCAACACCGACGCGCTGGCGCTGCAGCGTAACAGCACGCTGCCGCTGGACTATGCGGCGGTGAATCCTTATACCTTTGCCGAGCCGACGTCGCCGCACATTATCAGCGCCGACGAAGGCCGCCCCATCGCGTTTTCCGTGCTCTCGGACGGCCTGCGCGCACTGGAACGCCAGGCTAACTGGGTACTGGTGGAAGGCGCAGGGGGCTGGTTTACGCCGCTGTCGGACGAACTGACGTTTGCGGACTGGGTCCAGCGCGAGCAGCTTCCGGTGATCCTCGTGGTCGGGGTGAAGCTCGGCTGTATCAACCACGCCATGTTAACGGCACAGGCCGTTCAGCAGGCCGGGCTGCGTCTGGCGGGCTGGATAGCCAACGACGTGGTCGCACCCGGTAAGCGTCATCAGGAGTATCTGGCCACGCTCAGGCGAGTGCTTCCTGCGCCGTTCCTTGGGGAGATCCCATGGCTTGCGGACGGTGCTGAGCACGCCGACACCGGACATTACCTCGACCTCAGTGCCTTGCTTCCCGCGACATCCAGTGGGCAATAAGCTCGTCATCCAGCTCGGTAACGTGGCCCTGGGCCACGTTACGCCCGCGATACAACATACAGAAGCGATCCACTACCCGGCGGATAAACGACAGTTGCTGCTCGGCTAATAACACCGTCATCCCCAGCTCACGATTAAGCCTCGCCAGCAGATGGCCCAGCTTCTGAGCAAAGCTGTACCCTGCGCCCTGCAGTGGCTCATCCAGAATCAATACCCGCGGTCGGTTGACCAGCGCGTTAGCCAGCGCCAGCTGATACTGATCGTCCGGGGAGAGCCCGTTCGCCCGAATCTGTCGCAGCGCCCACAGCTGCGGGAACAGGTCATAGACATCGCTTTTTGCGCGTGTGTCCGTTGCCCCTGTCGCCCGCATGGCGATGTGCAAGTTTTCCTCAATGGTCAGTTGCGAAAAAATCCGTCGGTCCTGTGGCACGTAGCCAATCCCCGGCAGCGCGCGTTGATCCGGTGCCTGACGCAGTAAATCACAGGGTGGGGCACCGGCTTCGTGCCAGACGATGGTTCCGCTCTGCACCGGTAACGCGCCGGTGATGCAGTTGATGAGGGTGGTTTTTCCCATGCCGGGCAGGCCAATCACCCCTGTGCATAAGCCCTGCGGTAAATCCAAATCGACATTCCATAGCGTATGTTGGTTTCCGTAAAACTGATTGACTGCACGCAGACTCAACATCTTTCTCTCCTTAAAAATGTATGTGGGTGAGGCTCGTTAATGAAGCTGCAAATCTCCTGCCAGAACCGTTGAACTGATTAAAAAAGAGACTTTTTTAGGATAATGCCGTCGCAAAACGACCGATCGATAAGCGGATTGCACTGTCTCAGTGCCAGAACTGTTAGCGGTGGTGCAGGGACTGAAATGGCTGAATTGTGAGCAAGATCTCATTGGTTGGTTATGTATAACGCAACGGTTGATTGGCAAAAATTAGCGATAAAAATTTTTTGTCACCGCCTCGTGGGAAAAACCGGGAATTTGCTGAGCGGCAGTCTGTATGGGCTGGACGCAGTTATCCACTATTCCTGTGGATAACCATGTGCATTAGAGTTAGAAAACACGCGATAAGCGAGAGAAGACGCGGGTTACGCCCAAATTGACGCGAAACGCGGCTCTGGAAAATATCCTTTAAGATTTAACTGGTTAGATAAAATCAATTGCCGTCATAAAAGTGTCACCGGTTGCCATAAAACTACCATTACCTGGCTTGACAAATGTTAAAAATGAAAATGTTCTGGGGATAACCGGGTAGGGCTGGTGTTTTATGTCGTCTCAGTCGAAATTTTGACCGGGAATACGCTAATCCTTCGGGTGCTATGCTAAATATCGTGACACGCTACTGGTTTTACATCCAGTGTTTTTTACTGGCATTCCTGGCCACAACGAGTAAAATTACTCACCTGCCGCTTTTTACATCACCAGGTTGTCGCCGATGAGTAAACCGTTCAAACTGAATTCTGCTTTCCGTCCTTCTGGCGACCAGCCTGAGGCGATCCGTCGTCTTGAAGAGGGGCTGGAAGATGGGCTGGCACACCAGACGCTGCTGGGGGTGACCGGTTCGGGTAAAACCTTCACCATCGCCAACGTCATTGCGGATCTGCAACGCCCCACCATGGTGCTGGCGCCCAACAAAACGCTGGCGGCGCAGCTGTATGGCGAGATGAAAGAGTTCTTCCCGGAGAATGCCGTCGAGTATTTCGTCTCGTATTACGATTACTACCAGCCAGAAGCCTATGTGCCGAGCTCTGACACCTTCATCGAGAAAGATGCCTCGGTGAACGAACACATTGAGCAGATGCGTCTCTCGGCGACGAAGGCGCTGCTGGAACGTCGTGATGTGGTGGTGGTCGCGTCGGTGTCTGCCATCTACGGTCTGGGCGACCCGGATCTTTACCTCAAGATGATGCTGCACCTGACGCAGGGGATGATCATCGATCAGCGTGCGATTTTGCGCCGACTGGCGGAGTTGCAGTACACCCGTAACGACCAGGCGTTCCAGCGCGGTACGTTCCGCGTACGCGGCGAGGTTATCGACATCTTCCCGGCGGAATCGGACGACATTGCCCTGCGCGTTGAGCTGTTTGACGAAGAGGTGGAACGCCTGTCGCTGTTCGACCCGCTCACCGGCCACGTCGAGTCCGTTATTCAGCGTTACACCATCTACCCGAAAACGCACTACGTAACGCCACGCGAGCGTATTGTGCAGGCGATGGAAGAGATCAAAGAGGAGCTGGCGGAACGCCGTAAGGTGTTGCTGGCGAACAATAAGCTGCTGGAAGAGCAACGCCTGAGCCAGCGTACCCAGTTCGATCTGGAGATGATGAACGAGCTGGGCTACTGCTCCGGCATCGAAAACTACTCCCGTTTCCTCTCTGGCCGTGGGCCGGGCGAGCCGCCGCCGACGTTGTTTGACTACCTTCCGGCGGACGGGTTACTGGTGATCGACGAATCCCACGTCACGATCCCGCAGATCGGCGGGATGTATCGCGGTGACCGCGCGCGTAAAGAGACGCTGGTGGAATACGGCTTCCGCCTGCCGTCGGCGCTGGACAACCGTCCGATGAAGTTTGAAGAGTTTGAAGCGCTGGCACCGCAAACCATTTACGTTTCGGCGACGCCGGGCAACTACGAGCTGGAGAAATCGGGCGATGAGGTGGTTGACCAGGTGGTTCGTCCGACAGGGCTGCTGGATCCGGTGATCGAAGTCCGTCCGGTTGCGACTCAGGTGGACGATCTGCTCTCCGAGATCCGCGCCCGTTCGGCAATCAACGAGCGCGTGCTGGTCACCACGTTGACCAAACGTATGGCGGAAGACCTGACCGAATATCTGGAAGAACACGGCGAGAAGGTGCGTTATCTGCACTCGGATATCGATACCGTGGAGCGTATGGAAATTATCCGCGACCTGCGTCTGGGCGAGTTTGACGTGCTGGTGGGGATCAACCTGTTGCGAGAGGGTCTGGATATGCCGGAAGTCTCGCTGGTGGCAATCCTCGACGCTGACAAAGAGGGCTTCCTGCGTTCTGAGCGCTCGCTGATCCAGACCATTGGCCGCGCCGCGCGTAACGTCAACGGTAAAGCGATTCTCTACGGCGATAAAATCACCCCGTCGATGGCGAAAGCGATTGGCGAAACGGAACGCCGTCGCGAGAAACAGCAGCGCTACAACGAAGAGCATGGCATTACGCCGCAGGGTCTGAACAAGAAGGTGGTGGATATTCTGGCGCTGGGTCAGAACATTGCGAAGACCAAAGCGAAAGGACGCGGCAAGGCGCGTTCCGTGGTGGAGGAAGATACCGTCGCGCTGACGCCGAAAGCGCTGCAGCAGAAAATCCACGAGCTGGAAGCGCAGATGATGCAGCACGCCCAGAACCTGGAGTTCGAAGAGGCAGCGCAAATTCGCGACCAGCTGCATCAGCTGCGGGATCTTTTCATCGCCGCATCTTAGGTAAAGCAGCGTGTTTTCGCCCTCTCCCGGTGGGAGAGGGCCAGGATGAGGGCATCAGGCCGCACAAAACGAGCCTAACCCAACTCCTGAATCGCCTTCTCCAGCGCGTCACGCAACAAGTGACGGTCATGACGGTATTTGATATCGCTGGCCTCCAGCGGCTCCTGCACCACCACGCGATCGCCAATACCCGTTACATCCACTTTCGGCCCGACCACAACACCGTCGATGATTTTTTTACCGACGTACTGCTCCATCAGCTCCAGTTTATCCGCCAGCGACAGGCTGGCCGCTGCCGGACTCAATTCGCGGCCTAAATTACCGATGTACACCATCGGGGCGGGCGTTCTGCGCAGAGCCTGCGCCAGCTCTTTCACCAGTAAAATCGGCATCAGGCTGGTGTAAAAACTGCCCGGGCCAATCAGGATCAAATCCGCCTCGGCGATGGCCTCAACTGCTTCGCGCGTGGCGGGAACGGCCGGGTAAGTCATCAGCTCTTTCGGCGGCAGCGTAAGCTGATCAATATTTACTTCGCCGTACACTTCATGGCCTTCCACGTCGATGGCCATCAAATCGACCGGTTGTTCAGACATCGGGATCAGGAACGCATCCACTTTGAGCAGATTGCGGATGAGATTGATCGCTTCCAGCGGGCGCACGCTCAGGTGATCCAGCGCTTTAAGCATCAAATTTCCAAGGTTATGCCCGGAAAGTTCCCCGTTACCGCCAAAACGGTACTCAAACATCGCCGAGGCGACGCTCGGTTCGGTAATTAACTGGTTCAGGCAGTTACGCATATCGCCCCAGGCAATGCCGCCTTCTGCGCGTCGGATCCGCCCCGTCGATCCGCCGTTATCCGTTGTTGTTACTATCCCTGTCAGTCTTGAGCCAAGGGATGACAAAGAGGACATCACCCGGCCCAGACCATGGCCTCCACCTAGTGCCACCACCCGGTCAAGATCCGCAAAAGTGCGATTGCGCATACATATTCCTTATCACGTTCGATCTGCGTAACAGTAACCTAACTACCCCTAAAAGACGATGCTTCAGCCAGGGCAAAATGACGTATATCAATGCGAATCTGCTGTTTTGGCGTATTCTGTAACAAAAATGCACGATCAGGTCGCTATATACATGTTTATATAGCGTTAGGCGGTAATGGCGAAAGGGTGATTTACGCGCTACTATCGCCATAACCACGTTTTCAAATTTGAAAACATACACTCTAGCCCTGGTGCCTGTGTCGAAAGATATGGCGCCCTGGCCGTGGCAACTATGCCACCAGGGTACAGAAAGAAATGACTGTGCCTCCCGTATCTGGAAAGGTGTACATGGCTTCACAACTTACTGATGCTTTCGCGCGTAAGTTTTACTACTTACGTCTGTCGATTACCGATGTGTGCAACTTCCGTTGCACCTACTGTCTGCCCGACGGCTACAAACCGGGCAGCGTCACCAATAACGGCTTTCTCTCCGTGGATGAAGTTCGCCGCGTTACGCGCGCGTTCTCGGCACTCGGCACGGAAAAAGTGCGTCTGACCGGCGGAGAACCTTCGCTGCGCCGTGACTTCCCCGACATTATTGCCGCCGTGCGTGAAAACGAACGCATCCGTCAGATTGCGGTGACCACCAATGGCTACCGCATGGCGCGCGATGTCGCAACCTGGCGTGATGCGGGCTTAACGGCCATTAACGTCAGCGTGGACAGCCTGGATGCCCGTCAGTTTCATGCCATTACCGGCCAGGATAAATTCCAGCAGGTGATGGACGGTATTGATGCTGCGTTTACCGCCGGGTTCGATAAGGTCAAAGTCAACACCGTGCTGATGCGTGATGTAAACCATCATCAGCTGGACACCTTCCTGGCGTGGATCAAATCCCGCCCCATTCAACTGCGGTTTATTGAACTCATGGAGACGGGCGAGGGCAGCGAGCTGTTCCGCCGCCACCATATCTCCGGCATGGTGTTGCGCGATGAGCTGCTTAAACGCGGCTGGATCCACCAGATCCGCCAGCGCAGCGACGGCCCGGCGCAGGTCTTTTGTCACCCGGATTACGAAGGGGAGATTGGACTTATCATGCCTTACGAGAAAGATTTCTGCGCCAGCTGTAACCGCCTGCGCGTCTCCTCGGTGGGCAAACTGCATCTGTGTCTGTTCGGGGATGGCGGCGTCAACCTTCGCGATCTGCTGGAAGACGATGCGCAACAGGCCGCGCTGGAAGCGCGTATTTCTGAGGCGCTGACGCATAAAAAACAGACCCACTTCCTGCATCAGGGCAACACCGGCATTACTCAGAACCTGTCATACATTGGCGGGTAATCAGGCTTAAGAAGGAACCAGAAGATGAGTCAGGTCAGCGCGGAATTTATCCCGACACGTATTGCCATCCTTACCGTTTCCGACCGTCGTGGCGAAGAGGATGACACCTCCGGCCACTGGCTGCGCGAAGCCGCCCATGACGCCGGGCATAAGATCGTTGATAAAGCGATCGTCAAAGAGAACCGCTATGCCATACGCGCGCAGGTCTCCCAGTGGATTGCCAGCGATGAGGTGCAGGTGGTGTTGATCACCGGCGGCACCGGTTTTACCGCAGGCGACCAGGCGCCAGAGGCGCTTATCCCGCTGTTTGACCGCGAGGTAGAAGGCTTCGGCGAAGTGTTCCGCATGCTGTCGTTTGAAGAGATAGGTACCTCGACGCTGCAGTCACGTGCGGTGGCGGGCATGGCGAACAACACCCTGATATTCGCCATGCCGGGCTCGACCAAAGCCTGCCGCACCGCGTGGGACAACATTATCGCCCCGCAGCTGGATGCCCGTACCCGTCCGTGTAATTTTCATCCCCATTTAAAGAAATAAGCTATGTCGCAACTGACCCACATTAACGCCGCTGGCGAAGCGCATATGGTGGACGTTTCCGCCAAGGCCGAAACGGTCCGCGAGGCGCGTGCCGAAGCGTTCGTTACCATGCTGCCAGGCACCCTGGCGATGATTATCGACGGCAGCCACCATAAGGGTGATGTCTTTGCCACTGCCCGCATCGCCGGGATCCAGGCGGCGAAACGCACCTGGGACTTAATTCCGCTCTGCCACCCGCTGATGCTCAGCAAGGTGGAGGTCAATCTTCAGGCCCAGCCAGAGCACAACCGCGTGCGCATCGAATCGCTGTGTCGTTTAACCGGTAAAACGGGCGTGGAGATGGAAGCGCTGACGGCGGCGTCCGTTGCCGCGCTGACTATCTACGATATGTGCAAAGCGGTGCAGAAAGATATGGTGATTGGCCCGGTTCGTCTGCTGGCGAAAAGCGGCGGCAAATCCGGTGATTTTAAGGTGGACAGCCATGATTAAGGTGCTCTTTTTTGCCCAGGTGCGTGAACTGGTGAATACCGACAGCCTGACGCTGGAAGCGACGTTTAAAGACGTTGCCGCACTGCGTGCGCATCTGGCGGCGCAAAGCGACCGCTGGGCGCTGGCGCTGGATGAAGGGAAGCTGCTGGCCGCCGTCAACCAGACGCTGGTGGAGTTTACCCATCCGCTGGCGGCAGGTGATGAAGTGGCCTTCTTCCCACCGGTGACGGGGGGTTAAGATGGCTGATACGCGAATTCTGGTTAGCCCTGAGCGCTTTAACGTCGGTACGGAATATCACTGGCTGGCAGAGCGCGATGAAGACGGTGCTGTTGTGACCTTCACCGGTAAAGTGCGTAACCACAACCTTGGCGACAGCGTAAAAGCGCTGACGCTGGAACACTATCCGGGCATGACCGAAAAATCTCTGGCTGCGATCGTCGAAGAGGCGCGAGACCGCTGGCCGCTCGGGCGTGTGACCGTTATCCACCGCATCGGTGAGATGTGGCCGGGCGAGGAGATCGTTTTCGTGGGGGTGACCAGCGCCCATCGCGGCAGCGCGTTTGCCGCCGGGGAGTTCATCATGGATTACCTGAAAACCAAAGCCCCGTTCTGGAAACGTGAAGCGACGCCGGAGGGAGAGCGCTGGGTTGAATCGCGCGACAGCGACAAACAGGCCGCCAGCCGTTGGTAACAGGTTTATGTGGATGTGTTAGTCTTAACGTGTGTGTCTACTTAATCAGGAGTGAATCATGGACCGATTTCCGCGTTCCGATTCGATAGTACAGCAGACCCGTAGTGGCCTGCAGACGTATATGGCTCAGGTTTATGGCTGGATGACGGTGGGATTACTGCTCACAGCGTTTATTGCGATGTTTGCAGCGAATACCCCTGAGGTAATGATGTTTATTATCTCTAACAGAATTGTTTTCTTCGGGTTAATCATTGCGCAACTGGCACTGGTGTTTGTGCTCTCCGGTCTGGTACAGAAGCTGAGTGCCGGGATGGCGACCACCCTGTTTATGCTCTATTCGGCACTGACGGGGCTGACGCTTTCCAGCATTTTCATCGTCTATACCTACTCTTCTATTGCCAGCACCTTTGTGGTCACCGGCGGGATGTTTGGTGTGATGAGCCTGTACGGTTACACCACCAAACGTGACCTCAGCGGTCTTGGCAACATGCTGTTCATGGGGCTGATCGGGATTGTGCTGGCGTCGCTGGTAAACCTGTGGCTGAAGAGCGACGCGCTGATGTGGGCGGTGACCTATATCGGGGTGGTGATTTTCGTTGGCTTAACCGCCTACGACACCCAGAAGCTGAAAAACATCGGCGAGCAGATTGACGTGCGTGACAGTTCCAACCTGCGGAAATACTCAATTCTGGGTGCCCTGACGCTGTATCTGGACTTCATCAACCTGTTCCTGATGCTGCTGCGTATTTTCGGCAACCGTCGTTAAATACTGCCCCTCACCCTAACGGTGCGGTTTTTCTCCCTCTCCCTGTGGGAGAGGGCCGGGGTGAGGGCATCAGACCGCTGCGCCTATTTTGCCATCGCCTTCTCGTTCTTCGCTCTCAGCTTCTTCGCCCGGCTCTCAAGCACCAGATAACAGACCGTGGCCAGCGCCAGCGGCAGGAAGTAATAGAGCATGCGGTAGGCGAGCAGGGCGGCGATAATCGTTCCATGAGAAACATGTTCTCCGGCAAGCAGGGCGATAAATACCGCTTCCAGCACCCCAATCCCGGCCGGAATATGTACGATCACCCCGGCAATACTGCTCACCAGCAGCACCCCCAGCACGAAGAAATAATTCACATCTTCGCCAATGAGCAGCCAGATAATTGCCCCCATCGCCATCCAGTTGGCGCTGGAAACCGCCATCTGCAGCACGGCAAATTTCCATGAAGGTAACACCAGCTTTTGCCCTTTGATGGTCATATGGCGGCGTCTGGCAAAGGCGCAGGCCCAGAGATACAGGGCGATAATGAGCAGGAGCGCGAAACCTAAAATCCGCAGCGTGGCTTCATCGATATACCAGTGTGCGGGCAACTGCACCACGCCGATGGTAAAGATCACCCCACCCAGCAGAATATAACCCAGCCAGTTGGTGGTAATGCTCAGCGAAAATATACGCGTGATGGTCCCACCGGGCAGTCCCAGGCGCGAGTACAGGCGATAGCGCATGCCAATCCCCCCGACCCAGGTGCTGAGCGTCAGGTTAAAGGCGTAGCAGATAAACGACACCAGCATGACCTGGCGTTTTGCCAGCTTGTGGCCGCAGTAGGCGCGGCCCAGCAGGTCATAGCAGCCGTACATCAGATAGCTCACAATCACCAGCCCAACCGCTCCCAGCAGCACCATCCGGTTGTAGTTGCGGATGACTTTCCACACCTCTTCCCAGTCCACCTTTTGCGCGTAAACCACCAGCAGCACCGCAACGGCAATAAAAAACAGCCAGGTCAGGATCTTTTTCGCCATTCGCCAGCGTGGATGCGATTTAGACATCAGGTTTTCCCTCCATCTTCCGCCTCAATGCGGTCCTGCGTTTCCATCTCGGGTTGAACAGGCGGATCCACCAGCGCAAGTTTTGGGGTATGCGCCGGCAGCCAGCCCACCATCGCCGGGAAATGGCGCAGGAAGTGGAACACCACTACGCTGATCCCCAGATTCCACCAGGTGCGTTTTGGCACCATGGACTCGTCCACGCGCACGCAGTCGTTGACGATCAGCCCCTGCAGGTTATCCCGCAGGGTCTGGTTAAACTGACGATCGTGAATGATCAGGTTCGCTTCCAGGTTAAGCGACAGGCTCAGCGGATCGAGGTTACTGGAGCCGACGGTCGCCCAGTGATCGTCCATCAGCGCGACTTTGCCGTGCAGCGGTCGGCGACGGTATTCGTAGATTTGCACTCCGCCTTTGAGCAGGTAGTTATAGAGCAGCCGCGCGCCGACTTTGACGATGGGCATATCCGGCTCGCCCTGCACAATCAGCTTCACGCGGACGCCGCGTCGGGCAGCACTGCGCATGGCGTGCAGCAGCCGGTAGCCCGGGAAGAAGTAGGCGTTGGCGATGATCACTTCGCGTTTGGCATTCGCCAGCATTTTCAGGTAGTGGCGCTCAATATCGTCCCGGTGCTCGCCATTATCCCGCCAGACGAACAGCGCCTGCGCTTCGCCGGGCTTCCGGTTCTCTTCCGGGCGATGACGGCGCTTCCACCAGCGTCGGGCGGCCTCTTTGCCGGGTAAGTTTTCCAGTTCAAACAGCAAAATGTCCTGAACCACAGGCCCTTCGATGCGGATGGCGTAATCCTGCTTGGCCTCCGGGCCGTAGTCAGACATATGCTCGGCGGAGTAGTTAATGCCACCGACAAACGCCACCGTCTCATCAACGACGACGATTTTGCGGTGCATCCGGCGAAAGAGATTGGTACGCATGCCGAACAGGCGAGGGCCGGGATCGTAGTAGCGGAACACAACGCCTGCAGCAGTGAGCTCATTCACGAACGCATCGCTAAGATCGGGCGAGCCATAGCCATCCAGCAGCGCTTCAATTTTGACGCCGCGCTGGGCGGCGCGCAGCAGCACGCTGTGCAACTGTTTGCCCACATCATCTTCAAACCAGATAAAGGTCTCGAGGATCACTTTATGCTGCGCGTGGTCTATCGCATCAAAAACGGCGGGGTAATATTCGTCCCCGTTGACCAGCAGCGTGATCCGGTTGCCTTCCTGCCAGGTACATTTCATAAGTGGATCTCCGCGCTCAGCGGGGCATGGTCGGAAAGGTGGCGCCAGTTAAGCAACGCCAGCGCGGTCGGGCTGCTGGCATGGGCGTTTTTCACATAAATGCGGTCAAGCCTCAGCAACGGGAAGCGCACCGGAAACGTGCGCGCAGGTCTGCCGTGCGCGCGGGTGAAAATCTCCTCCAGCCCGGCCTCCACCTTCAGAGGGTGGTTAGCCCGCTGCCGCCAGTCGTTAAAATCTCCGGCAATGACCACTGGCTCTCCTTCGGGCAGGGCATTAGTCCACTCGGCCAGCATCTGCAGCTGTGCCTGGCGATGCGCTTCCCGCAGACCGAGATGCACACAGCCAACGTGCACCGGAAAATCGAGATCCGGCGGGGTGATACGGCAATACAGCAGCCCACGCTTTTCGCTTTCGCCGACGGAGACGTCCCGGTTCTCGTAATGTTCAATGGGATAACGCGACAGCACCGCATTTCCGTGATGCCCTTCAGGATAGACCGCATTGCGGCCGTAAGCGTAATCACTCCACATGGTGTCGGCCAGAAATTCGTAGTGGGGCGTGTCGGGCCAGTTTTCGAAGTGCATCGGATGGACCTCGTGCGCGCCCATCACTTCCTGCAGGCAGACAATGTCCGCGCTGACGGTGCGAACCGCGTCGCGCAGCTCCGGTAAAATGAAGCGGCGATTAAATGCTGTGAAGCCTTTATGAATGTTTATCGTCAGCACTTTAAGCGAGAAATGCTGCATTTTTTTGGTCATAAGCTCCTTCCTGAGTGACTATCCCAATGAAAATAAAGTGTAGTCGTCGTCACAAAAAGATGCGGTGTTACGGAATTTTCCGTAAAGTGCGGTAGTCTGATTAAGCAGAGAAAAATCCTTCAGGAGAGAAGCCATGAAGTGGCAACAACGTGTTCGTGTCGCAACGGGTCTAAGTTGCTGGCAGATAATGTTGCATTTACTGGTCGTGGCCGTACTGGTGATGGGCTGGATGAGCGGCACGCTGGTGCGTGTTGGCCTAGGACTATGCGTCCTCTATGGCGTCACCGTGCTGTCGATGTTGTTCCTGCAGCGCCATCATGAAGCGCGCTGGCGCGAGGTGGGTGATGTGCTCGAAGAGCTCACCACCACCTGGTACTTTGGTGCCGCAATGATTGTGCTGTGGCTGCTGTCCCGTGTGCTGCAAAACAACCTGCTGCTGGCGCTGGCCGGTCTGGCCATTCTTGCAGGGCCTGCGGTGGTCTCTTTGCTGGCCAAAGAGAAAAAGCTACGCAATGTTGCGTCTAAACATCGCGTACGCCACTGAACCCGTCGTGGCCGCTATGACCAGTAGCGGCCACAAACTTCCCCAGATAATATCCAGACTCGCATCCTTCAGATAAATTTGCTTGGTGATATCCGTAAAGTGACGAATCGGGTTTATCCACGTCAGATCCTGTAACCACACCGGCATATTCTCAACCGGCGAAACATACCCGGAGAGCAGGATGGCCGGCATCATAAAGACAAACACGCCAATAAACGCCTGCTGCTGCGTGGAGCAGAGCGCGGAAATCAGCAGGCCAAACCCGACCAGCGACAGCCCGTAGATCACCATCGTGAAGTAGAACAGCGCCAGCGACCCGGCGAACGGGATCTGGTAGGCCCAGATCCCCACACCCAGCACGATGGTGGCCTGGAACGTGGCAACAATCAGGGCGGGAACTGCTTTACCGACGAAGATTTGCCAGGTCGCCAGCGGGGAGACCAGCAGCTGATCGAGCGTACCTTGCTCGCGTTCGCGGGCGACGGACAGGGAGGTGACGATCATCACCCCAATGGTGGTGATCATGGCGATCAGCGACGGCACCACAAACCATTTGTAGTCGAGGTTTGGGTTGTACCAGTTACGTACCACCAGCTCGCTGTTGTTGGGCTTCGGTTTCCCCTCCATCAACTCCTGCTGATAATCCTTCACCACCTGTTGCAGATAATTCGCGGCAATCTGCGCGCTGTTGGAGTTACGCCCGTCGAGGATCAACTGCATGGGCGCGGGCTGGAAGGTGTCCAGATTACGGGAAAAATCAGCCGGAAAACGCACCAGCAGCAGCGCTTTCTGGGTATCGATGGTGGGCTGGATCGCCTGTGGGCTTTTCAGCAGCAGGATATGGGTAAAAGCCTTCGCCCGGGCAAAGCGCTGGGTCAGCTCGACGGAATGTTTACCGTTGTCTTCGTTGTAAATCGCGATGGTGGCGTTGGTCACCTCAAGCGTGGCGGCAAAAGGGAACAGAAACACCTGGATGAGCACCGGCAACACCAGAATGGCGCGGGTTTGCGGCTCGCGCAGCAGCGATTGCAGCTCTTTGCGTATTAACGTCCATAAACGGTGAAACATGTTCGCTCCTTAATCCAGACGCCGTTTGGTTTTCATCCACGTCAGCCCAATAAACATCGCCGCCGACGCCAGCAAAAACAGGGTATTGATAATCAGCACTACCGGAATATTCCCCGCCAGGAACAGGCTTTGCAGCGTGCTGACGAAATAGCGCGCCGGAATTATGTAGGTCACGGCACGGATCACCGCGGGCATGCTGTCTATCTGGAAGATAAACCCGGACAGCATAATCGACGGTAAAAAGGCGGCGTTCAGCGCCACCTGCGCGGCGTTAAACTGGTTGCGGGTGACGGTGGAGATGAGCAGCCCCATGCCCAACGTGCTCAGCAGGAACAGGCTGGTAATGAAAAAGAGCAGCACCAGTGAGCCGCGGTACGGCACCCCGAGGATAAACACCGAGACCAGCATACAGAGCAGCATCGCCAGCATGCCGAGGAAGTAGTAGGGGATAAGCTTACAGAGCAGCAGCTCAAGGCGCGTCACTTCGGTTGAAAGCAGCGCCTCCATGGTGCCGCGCTCCCACTCGCGGGCAATCACCAGCGAGGTCAGGATTGCGCCAATCACCGTCATAATGATGGTGACCGCACCCGGGATAATAAAATGCTGGCTGATGGCGGCAGGGTTAAACCAGTAGCGCATCTGTACGTCGATCAGCGGGTCGAACGTTTCGCCCCGGTCTTCGGCGCGCTGCATCTGCCAGAGCTGCCAGATCCCCTCCACGTAGCCCTGGACAAAGTTGGCGGTATTCGGCTCGCTGCCGTCAGTGATCACCTGGATCGGTGCAGCGGTATCTGCCCGCGCCATGTTGGCGGCGAAATCGACCGGGATCACCACCAGACCGCGGATCTTCCCGGCCTGCATCTTCTGAATCAACTCCTGCCGGTTGTCGCTGATGGTGGCGTCAATGTAGGGCGAGCCGGTCATGGCGTGGGTGAAGTCCAGAGCCTCTTCGCTCTGCTGCTCCAGTAAAATGCCAACCCGCAGTTTGCTGGAGTCGAGGTTGATCCCGTAGCCGAAGATAAACAGCAGCAGAAGCGGGATAACCACCGCAATCAGCCAGCTGCTGGGGTCACGCACGATCTGACGCGTCTCTTTGATGCACAGCGCGCGCACCCGGCGCCAGGAAATCGCCTTATTGCGCATCGGCATTCTCCTTATCCCAGTCGTGGATGAGGGTGATAAAGGCCTGCTCCATGGTCGGGTCCGGTACCTCGTTGTCTGCGGCCTGGGCTTTCAGGTCATCCGGCGTGCCGTGGGCAATCAGCTTGCCGCGATAGACCAGCCCGATGCGGTCGCAATACTCCGCCTCGTCCATAAAGTGGGTGGTTACCATCACCGTTACCCCTTTCTCCACCATGCTGTTGATGTGCAGCCAGAACTCGCGGCGGGTAAGGGGATCAACACCTGACGTGGGTTCATCCAGAAACAGAATATCGGGCTCGTGCATCAGCGAACAGGCCAGCGCCAGCCGCTGTTTGAAGCCAAGGGGCAGCTCATCCGTGGCGTGGGAAGCGATAGCTGTCAGGCCAAACGCCTCGCTCATGCGGTGGATTTTCTCGTCCTGGGCGCGCCCTCGCAGGCCGTAAACGCCGGAGAAAAAGCGCAGGTTCTGCTCGACCGTCAGATTGCCGTACAGCGAGAACTTCTGCGCCATATACCCCAGATGCTGACGCGCCTTGCCGGAGCTGACTTTCAAATCCATATCCAGTACCAGCGCTTTGCCGGACGTAGGCACCAGCAGGCCACACATCATCTTAAAGGTGGTGGATTTCCCCGCGCCGTTTGGCCCGAGCAGGCCAAAAATTTCACCGCGCTTCACCGCGAAATTGACGTTATCGGTGGCGGCGAAATCACCGAATTTTTTGGTCAGGGATTTGGCTTCGATCACCGTCTCACCCGGCGTACCTTCCACCGTGTGCAGGATCGCCCCGAGCGGCGATTCCGAAGTACCCGCTCCGCCCAGCAGATCGATAAACGCGTCCTCAAAGCGGGGAGCCGTCTCTTCCATCTCAATGTCAGGCATGCCCGGCGCGTGACGAATATCCGCTTCGGTCGCCTCTTTGGTCAGGATCACGCGCACCGAACGGCCCTGAATCATCCCGTCGCTGACCTGGGGCAGCTTCAGCACCCGTTGCAGCAGTTTGCGGTTCGACTCCTGCGGGCTGTGCATCAGGAAACTGCGTCCGGCCATGCTTTGGGTCAGCTTCGTCGGTTCTCCCTGATAAAGCAGCTCGCCTTCGTTCATCAGCAGCACATCGCGACACTGCTCGGCTTCATCCAGATAGGAGGTGCTCCAGAGGATCAGCATTCCGTCACCGGCCAGCTCGTGCACCATCTGCCACAATTCGCGGCGTGAAATGGGGTCCACGCCCACGCCGGGCTCATCCAGCAGCAGCACTTTCGGCTCGCCGACCAGCGTACAGGCCAGCCCCAGCTTTTGCTTCATCCCGCCGGAGAGCTTACCCGCCAGACGATCGGTGAAGGGACCGAGGGAGGTGAAGGACAGCAGACGGGCGAAAGTCTGCTGGCGGGTTTCACCGGTCACGCTGCGCAGATCGGCGTACAGATTAAGGTTCTCCATCACCGTCAGGTCTTCATAGAGACCAAACTTCTGCGGCATATAGCCGAGCATGGCGTGGAGTGCACCGTCATCTTTAATCGGATCGAGCCCGAGCACGCTGGCCGCCCCTTCATCGGGCTTAAGCAGGCCTGCCAGCATCCGCATCAACGTGGTTTTGCCTGCGCCGTCCGGGCCAACCAGCCCGGTTACATAGCCTTTCTGGATGGTACAGTTCAGCGGCGCGACGGCCGGTTTTTCCATGCCCGCGAAGCGTTTGACCAGATTGTCGAGCCGGATAACCGCGTCATTCATGTCGTTCCCCGCTGTTCACTTTTACGGTGACTGGCATGCCCTGGCGCAACGCGTCGTCCGCATCGGTGACGATGATGCGCAGGCGATACACCAGGTCGGTACGCAGATCCGGCGTTTCCACCGTTTTTGGCGTGAACTCAGCGGTGGGCGAAACAAAGCCCACTTTGCCGTGATATGGCTTATCGGGACGACCGTCGGTATAGAGCAACAGTTCGCGACCCGGCTGCATCTGGCCGAGGTTTGGTTCATCAATGTAGGCGCGCACCCATACCGGACGGGTGAGCGACAGGGTTAAAACGGTGCTTCCGGCGTTGAGCATGCTGCCGGGCTCCACGGCGCGGGTCATCAGCGTGCCGTCAGACGGTGCCACCAGCGTGGTGTCATGCAGATCGAGTTCCGCCTGGGCCAGCTGGGCCTGCGCCTGTTCAAGGCTGGCTTTGGCCTGGGCGATATCCTGCGGGCGGTTACCGGTGTGGTACTGACTCAGTTTGTCCTGTGCGGATTTCAGCGTTGCCTGAGCCTGATCGCGTGATGAACGGGCGTTTTCCAGATCGTTGGCCGAAATAGTGCGGCTTTTCCACAGCCCCTGCTGGCGGGCATAGAAATTCTGCGCATAGTCATAGGCTGCCTGCGCCTGTTTGACTGCGGCAGCAGCCTGGGCAATCTCTTCGTCACGATAACCGGCCAGCATCAGATCATATTGCGCCTGGGCGACGGAAACCCCGGCTTTTGCCTGCATTAACGCGTTCTCGTAGGGCGCTTTATCAAGCATCCCCAGCGTCTGCCCGGTTTTGATGGTGTCGCCCTCATCCACGTTAAGCGACGCCAGCCGCCCCCCGACGCGGAAGCTCATGTTCACGGTGCGAATATCAACGTTACCGTACAGCGTCAGGCCGCGATCCTGATGGCTTTTATACCACAGCCAGCCACCGACGCCTGCGGCAAGCAAAACAACAACCACCAGAATGATGGCGACAGGTTTTTTCATGACTTCAGGCTCCTTTGCGTTAAGCCTTGCAGGATCAGATCCAGATGACAGGTGATAACCTGGCTAATCTGCGCGGCTTTATCCTCATCAAATTGTGTCCAGCCGGTGCGTAACAGAATCGTTTCTCGCCCCAGACGGAAGGCCAGAATCTCACCCAGCAGGGCGTGGGTATGCAAAATCGTAGCGGTATCGTTGGCGTCTTGCCCGGTATAGGCCGCAATCAGCCGGGTCAGGTGCGTGTGCATCGGGGCAATCACCTGGTCATGCACCAGCTGGTAGGCGGCAGTGGGGAAGAGCTGTTCACGGGAGATAAATCGACTCAGGTTCAGCGTGTCGTCGTGCGTCAGCAGGCGGATCATGTTGTGGCAGGCGTTGAGGATCAGCTGGCGGATAGCGTTACGATTGGGCGACGGCTGGCTGAGCAGCGCGGTGGCTTCCTCCACGTGCGGGTGAAACTGCGTGCCAATAAAATCGGCGATCCACTGGGCACAGGCGAGGTATAAATCCTCTTTTGAGCCAAAATAGTAGGGGATAGCCGCAATGTTTTGCCCGGCCTGCGCCGCGATATCCCGGGTGGTGGCGTGCAAGCCATACTCACCAAACTGCGCCAGCGCGGCAGCAATAAGCTGGCTTTTAGCCTGTTCGCCTTTAGAAGTTGTCGGGGTTGTATTCATAGCGGCATTAAAAATTAATCAATCGATTGATTAAGATTATGCCTGATTAGCGAAATCGTCGAGGGAAGGTGGAGGGATATTTTATGCGCCACGTCACAAAAGCTGCTACACTCCGCCCCTTCGCGACATTGTGGTTTTTGTCCTCCTAATTGTTATATCTCCCTGAAAACTACACCTGTGATGGTCGGGGCGGTTCGGAGTTTTTATGTCTTTTGATTCCCTTGGCCTGAACCCGGAAATTCTGCGCGCGATCGCAGAGCAGGGCTACGTTGAGCCAACCCCAATCCAGCAGCAGGCGATCCCTGCCGTTCTGCAGGGCCGTGACCTGATGGCCAGTGCCCAGACCGGGACCGGTAAAACTGCAGGCTTCACCCTGCCACTGTTAGAGCTGCTGGTAAAAAATCAGCCGCACGCGAAGGGGCGTCGCCCGGTTCGTGCGCTGATCCTCACCCCAACCCGCGAGCTGGCGGCGCAGATTGGCGAGAACGTGCGTGATTACAGCCGCTATCTCAACATTCGTTCGCTGGTGGTTTTCGGCGGTGTGAGCATTAACCCACAGATGATGAAACTGCGCGGCGGCGTGGACGTGCTGGTGGCAACGCCGGGCCGTCTGCTGGATCTGGAACATCAGAACGCCGTGAAGCTAGATAACGTCGAAATTCTGGTGCTGGACGAAGCCGACCGCATGCTCGACATGGGCTTTATCCACGATATTCGCCGCGTGCTGGCTAAGCTCCCGCCGCGCCGTCAGAACCTGCTGTTCTCCGCGACCTTCTCCGACGAGATCAAAGCGCTGGCTGAAAAGTTGCTGCATAACCCGCTTGAAGTTGAAGTGGCGCGTCGCAACACCGCCTCTGAGCAGGTGACCCAGCACGTGCACTTCGTTGATAAAAAGCGTAAGCGGGAACTGCTCTCCCAGATGATTGGTCAGGGTAACTGGCAGCAGGTGCTGGTCTTTACCCGTACCAAGCACGGTGCAAACCACCTGGCGGAACAGCTGAACAAAGACGGTATTCGCAGTGCGGCTATCCACGGTAACAAGAGCCAGGGGGCGCGTACCCGTGCGCTGGCGGACTTTAAATCCGGTGATATCCGCGTGCTGGTGGCCACCGACATCGCTGCCCGTGGTCTGGACATTGAAGAGCTGCCGCACGTGGTGAACTACGAGCTGCCAAACGTGCCGGAAGACTATGTTCACCGTATCGGCCGTACCGGTCGTGCGGCGGCCACTGGCGAAGCGCTCTCGCTGGTCTGCGTGGATGAACACAAACTGCTGCGCGATATCGAACGTCTGCTGAAGAAAGAGATCCCGCGTATTGAAACGCCGGGATACGAAGTGGATCCGTCCATTAAAGCGGAGCCAATTCAGAATGGTCGCCAGCAGCGTGGCGGCGGTGGACGCGGTCAGGGCGGCGGCCGTGGTCAGCAGCAGCCACGCCGTGCCGAAGGCGGCGCGCCGAAGTCGGGCAATAAACCGCCTCGCCGCGACGGCGAAGGGAAACCGGCAGGAGAAGGGCAGCGCCGTCGCCGTCCGCGTAAACCGGCTAACCCACAGTAATCTGGAAGCCCGGCCGTAAAGCCGGGCTTTTCTTTTTGCGGCGACGAAAATAAAGTGCCACAATAGTGGCTGTTTATACAGTATTTCAGGTTTTCCGATGGCTTTAACCGCGGCGCTGAAAGCGCAGATTGGTGCCTGGTATAAGGCACTCCAGCAGCAGATCCCCGACTTTATCCCCCGGGCACCACAGCGGCAGATGATTGCCGATGTGGCAAAAACGCTCGCCGGTGACGACGGGCGACATCTGGCCATTGAAGCGCCAACCGGGGTCGGTAAAACCCTCTCTTATTTAATCCCGGGCATCGCTATTGCGCGGGAAGAACAAAAGACGCTGGTGGTCAGCACCGCTAACGTGGCGCTACAGGATCAGATCTTCAGCAAAGACCTGCCGCTGCTGCGCAAAATTATCCCCGAGCTGCGTTTTACCGCCGCCTTTGGCCGCGGACGTTATGTCTGCCCGCGTAACCTGGCGGCGCTCGCCAGCAGTGAGCCCACCCAGCAGGATCTGCTGGCGTTTCTTGATGACGAACTGACGCCAAACAACAAGGCGGAGCAGGAACAGTGCGCGAAGCTGAAAGCCGATCTCGACAGCTACAGGTGGGACGGTTTGCGCGATCACACCAGCCAGGCCATTGGCGATGACTTATGGCGCAGGCTCAGCACCGATAAAGCCAGTTGCCTCAACCGTAACTGTCACTACTACCGCGAGTGCCCGTTTTTTGTCGCCCGGCGGGAGGTCCAGGAAGCGGAAGTGGTGGTCGCCAATCATGCGCTGGTGATGGCGGCGCTGGAGAGCGAGGCGGTGCTGCCGGAGCCGAAAAACCTGCTGCTGGTGCTTGATGAAGGCCACCATTTGCCTGACGTAGCCCGGGATGCGCTGGAGATGAGTGCTGAAATCACGGCCCCGTGGTTCCGCCTGCAGCTCGATCTGTTCTGCAAGCTGGTGGCCACCTGCATGGAGCAGTTCCGTCCTAAAACCACGCCGCCGCTGGCGGTGCCCGAGCGTCTGAGTGAACACTGTGAAGAGGTCTACGGCCTTATCGCATCCCTGAACAACATTCTGAATCTGTATCTCCCGGCGACTCAGGAGGCAGAGCACCGTTTTGCCATGGGGGAGTTGCCGGACGAGGTGATGGAGATTTGCCAGCAGCTGGCGAAGCATCTGGAAAAGCTGCGCGGCCTGGCAGAGATGTTCTTAAACGATCTCAGTGAAAAGACCGGCACCCATGACGTGGTGCGTTTGCACCGTATTCTGCTGCAAATGAACCGTGCGCTGGGCATGTTTGAAGCGCAAAGCAAACTCTGGCGGCTGGCCTCAATGGCGCAGGCGTCCGGCGCGCCGGTCACCAAATGGGCCACCCGCGAAGTGAGAGACGGGCAGGTACACCTCTTTTTCCACTGCGTGGGCATCCGCGTGGCCGATCAGCTGGAAAAGCTGATCTGGCGTAGCGTGCCGCACGTGGTGGTAACGTCAGCAACCTTGCGTTCCCTGAACAGCTTCTCGCGGCTGCAGGAGATGAGCGGCCTGAAAGAAAAAGCGGGGGACCGTTTCGTGGCGCTGGACTCGCCGTTTAACCACTGCGAGCAGGGCAAGCTGGTGATCCCGCGCATGCGCTATGAGCCGCTTATCGATAACGAAGAGCAGCATATTGCCGAAATGGCCGCCTATTTCCGCGAACAGCTGGAGAGTAAAAAATACCCCGGCATGCTGGTGCTGTTTGCCAGCGGACGCGCCATGCAGCGCTTTCTGGAACATGTTACCGATCTGCGTTTACTGCTGCTGGTGCAGGGCGATCAGCCGCGCTATCGGCTGGTAGAGCTCCACCGCCAGCGCATCGATAACGGCGAGCGCAGCGTGCTGGTGGGGTTACAGTCTTTTGCGGAAGGTCTGGATCTGAAGGGCGACTATCTGACCCAGGTGCATATTCACAAAATCGCCTTCCCGCCCATCGACAGCCCGGTGGTGATCACCGAAGGAGAATGGCTGAAAAGCCTCAACCGCTATCCGTTTGAGGTACAAAGTCTTCCGGCGGCGTCGTTTAACCTGATTCAGCAGGTGGGTCGTCTGATTCGTAGCCACGGCTGCTGGGGCGAAGTGGTGATCTATGACAAGCGTCTGCTCACCAAAAACTATGGTCAGCGCCTGCTGAATGCCCTGCCGGTGTTCCCGATAGAACAGCCGGAGGTGCCTGAAATAAAAAAACGCCCGGCAAAACAGACTGCCGGGCGTCGGAAAAGCATCCGTGCTAAGGGGCGCGGTCCTACTGGTAAGTAAAGGTGGCCTGAACAACGCTGTTGAAGGTACCCGCCGTCACAGGCAGGGCGGTAGCGTAATAGCGTGCCGCCATGGGAAAATCGGCGGTGTGGGTACCGGCGTCAATCACCACGCTAAAGCGGGCTTCGGGGGCAAGCACGATGTAATCCAGACGGTCGGCCAGCTCTAATGCCACCCCTTTGGCGGTGCCACTATTGGCGAATTTAAAGGGGTGTTCCGTATCGCGGGGGCCGTCAACGCTGATGGTGGCAACCGTCAGCGTGGGCGGACAATTGGTGAGCTTTAAATCGAAGTTTTTCCACGGGCCGGTGTCGCCGATATCCTTAAAATCACTGGCGACGGCCTGTCCCAGATCCACCACCATGTTCTGGCTGGCGCTGTCTACCTGGCAGGTGGTGTCGTAAATATTCCCTTCGATATTGAGCGTGACGTCGGTCGCGCTCGCAGAGAGGCTCGTCAGAGCGAGCAACAGGGATAACGTTTTCATCTTCGCTCCGTTACTGGTATTCAAGATCGATGGTGGCAATTGTATTGGCTTTCCCCGCCGTGACGCTGGCATCTGTCTGGTAATACTGCACCGCGAAGGGGATCACATCCGGAACGCCTGGTTCGGCTCTTCCACCCACCGGGATTGGGTAGTCGTATTTAAGATCGACACCGTCAAGCAGCATTCTCACCCCCACGCCCGTGGCGCTGTCGCTGCCGGGCGTCAGGTTCAGGACATCTGCATACTGGCTGTTGATGCCATTTGCGCTGGTTACCGAGGCCGTAAGATTGACCTCTTCGGTACAGGTGGCGGTGATGTTGAAATACTTCCAGGCCGTATAGCTGCCCACGTGGGTAAATTGCGACACCGGGAAATTGCCGAGGGTCACCGTCAGATTTAGCGGATCAATAGAACAGGTCGCCGTTCTTTCGCTGACCGTGGCGGAATAGTGGCTGGTATTACGTGCACCAGAAATCCCCACAGAGTTAAAAACCCCGAATCCATAGGGATCCTGCGCGAGCGAAAGGGTACCGCTACCGATATGTGATGCCGTTTTGATTAACCGCTGGGTGTAGCTGAAAGAAAATGTTTGTCCGCTGTCGCTGCTGACCGTCCCGATGGGCGTGGCGGTTGTATCGCATGAGTACCCTTTGCCGCGAACGATCTGCCCGCTGCTGTTCAGAAGCTCAATGCCGATGCCGTCAACATTGGTGGTATACACGCCCGGCATGCCAGGCACTTCCGTTCCCGTTCCGTAATAGCAGGAAATAAGGGTGTGATTCGTCATCGTGCCGGTACAGCTGCCGTTAACGGTATGGGTCTTTGCCGAACCCGGGATGACGCCGCCAATATCGAGTGTTGTGGGTACAGAAAGCGTGCCCGCATCAAGGGTATAAGGCAGATCGGCGCTGTCACAGGAGGTTGCCGCCTGGGCATGCGGCACCAGACACGCGCTCGTGAGTAAAACCAGCAGTGCGAAGACATATCTACACATGTTCATTTTTTCCTCGGGAAGGGTCATACACACTGCGCCGTAACGTTAAGAACAGGGCCGTCGGCTTTGGTGGGCAGGTGATAAGTTGCCGTGCAATGGCTGTCGGCGGTTTTCCCCCAGCTGACGTTAACCGTACCTGTCTCGTGCATACCGGTGAGGTACACCTGCCCGCCGTCGCCTACGATAAATTCACCGTCCTGATGGGCCTGAGATGCCGTTGCGCCAAAGGGGATCGGGCGACCATCCGCGTGTTTTAGTGTCATCAACACCCGACTGCCTACGTGCGTTTCATAATGTGCTCGCACAATGGCGCCGCGCGTTGGTGTCACCGTTTTTGCGGCCTGGTCGATATCGGCATTTTCCGGCAAGGTTTCGGTGTTCAGCGCGAGGGTGTTGTGACGGTATGGCGAAACGTACGGCACAATGGCATAGCCGCGATAATCGGTGTTGATGCCTGTCTGATTGGTGACGTTGGTGTCGTCTGCGCCCGGCGCTTCGATCAGCGCAGCGGTCTCACCCATCGGCTGACCGAGGGTGATGCCGTGCGCATGGGCGATCATACTGCCCTGAAGACCGACATTGAGCTGTTGCTGCTGGTTATCCTGGGAATACCCGGCGCTCACTTCGCCGTAGGTGCCTTTATAATCGGCATTCAGACTGGTGCTGTCCCCACTGCTCTGACTATGGCCCTGCTGAACCCCCCAACTGAGGTTATTACCGGCCAGCGCCGTGCCGTTCAGACCCACGCTTTGGGTTGTTTCGTGCTTCGTGCTGTTCAGGTTGTAGTTCACCCAGGTGTTGCTGAGCCAGCGATCGAGCGGAACGGAGACGTTAAATGCAATCGTCTGCTCGCTGGTTTTCTCATTATTGTCATCCCCGCTGTCACGCGTGTTTTTATCCAGTCCGTAACTGAGACCGTAGCTGATCCCGTGCCAGGAGTTGTTGTAGCCGAGGTTCAGTGAGGTCATCCCCTGGCTTGAATTCCAGTAGTTCTCTTTGACCAGGCTTAACGTCAGGGAACCAAACGCCCCGCCCAGGGACTGGTCGACAGTCGCCTCCTCGCGGCTGCGGCGCGTGTCCGGCGTTTCCCAGTCGTCATTACGGGTATGGGAATCCAGCGTGTCCTGCAGGGTGTAGAACCCCTTGCTGTTATAGCGATAGCCAGCAATGGAAAAATGGGTACCGGTGGTGGCGAAATCTTTGCTGTAGCGGATGCGCCAGGAGCGCCCGCGGGTGGGATCCTGATCCTGCATCTCTGATTTGGCGTCGGTGACATCCACCGAAAAGGCCCCGAGATCGCCGATATTCTTGCCGACCCCCAGCGCCAGCGCATCGTAATACTGGCTTGCCTGCACGCCGCCGTAGACCGTAAAGCCGTAAGGCAAGCCGTAGATTGCCGTACCCTGCATAAACGGGGTTTTTTCGACGTCGTTGTCATAGCTGCGATAGCGCCCCGCGGTGAGGCTGTATTTAAAGCGGCCTTCACGCTGCAACACCGGCACTGACGCATAAGGCACCACAAAATGCTGTTCGCTGCCGTCCGTCTCTTTCACGGTGACGTTCAAATCGCCGCTTCCGCCGGTGGGGTAGAGATCGTTGATCTCGAACGCGCCGGGAGCGACATAGTTCTGGTAAATGACGTAACCATTCTGGCGAACGATAACCTGGGCGTTACTGTGCGCCGTACCGCGGATCACCGGCGCAAAGCCCTTCATGCTGTCCGGGAGCATGTCGTCATCCGAGGCGATCTGCGCCCCGGTGTAAGAGATGCTGTCAAACACATCGGAAGGGGAAGAGCTTTGGCCGAATGTGACGTTCCCGCCAAGGGCGATAATATCGCGCTGGGCGTAGGTATAGACCGAAGAAAACTGGCTCTCTGCGTCACCGTCACCGCTGGTTTTGCTCCAGGTGGAGTAGTTACGAAAACGCCACGCCCCGAGGTTAAGACCCGGACGCAGGTTAAGAAACTCGCTGCGCTGATCGCTACCGTTTTCACCTTTGCCGCGGTTGTTCCCGGCGGTGAAGCTGTAATTGAGCAGCAGGGCGTTAATTCCCTCGTCATACTCCTGCGGGTCGACGTAATCACGCGGTACCTGAGTAATTGCGGTCTGGGGAATGCTTAACAGCAGCTGCTGCGGATTAACATGAAACGTTGCGCTGGCGGAGGGGATCACGCTCAGGTCAATGCACTGCGCCTTATCGTCCTGCCCGAATTTTTCGATATTAATACCGAAGCTTTTTAGCTGGGCGGCGCTAAGGCACGGCTGCAGGGTTGATTTACCGCTGGCGTCTTTCTTCAGCGTGAACTCAATCTCTTTACTTGCCACTTTATTATTGTTGACGTAGACATCAACGTGATATTTACCGGGAGCCTGACCTGGACCAATCTCATAAATACTGAGGTCGGTTTTACCCTGGCCTGGGTTATCAATATCCAGTAGCGCCGGGTTGAAATAATCATCGGCCAGCACTTTTTGCACGCACACACCCAACAGCGTGCAGCCCAATGCAATAAGCATTGAGCGTCCGTGTTGTTTGGGTGGTTCGGTGGAGTAGTCCCAGCTCATAATGATTTTCGCTATTCCAGACGTTATTTAATCTGTGCGCTATAGGACTGGCTAATACCGCCGTAATCATTGATGATTTTCCAGGTCACGGTGTGTGCTGTAATATTTCCTGGTGTCGCGAAATGGGTTTCACTTTTTGGGCCGGCATAGGTGGCTTTATCGACCTTTTTACCGTCGAGAGTTATTTCCTGGAAATTCATATAAAACGGCGTGGGGTTTTCGACAATCAGCTGGTTTCCCCGGGTGTGCCAGGATAATTGCGTGGCAACATCTTCCGGTTTACCGGTAATACCTGACGGACGATAAAGCAGCTTAATGCGGGTTTTAATCGCAATCTGCAGCGTATTAACGCTCTCATTACGCGCAGAAGAGGGGATGGATTTAATATTCAACCAGAACAGCGATTCGCGATCGGCAGGTAAGTTTCCCCCGGTTCTGATGATGCGCAGAACGTTCTCTTGCTTCGCATCAAGGCGAAACAGCGGCGGCGTGATCAGGAACGGCGCTTTCTCACGTGCGTTATCTTCCGTTTCGACCCATGACTGCACCAGATAATCGAGATTGTCCGGGTTGGTGATCCCAATAGAGGATTCTTTTTTACTTTCTGGGTAGACCACGCGCGTGCCGCCAATGGTAATACCCGCATGGGCAACGGAAGCAATAAATAAAAAAGAGGAGGCCAGAAGATATTTTCGCATAGTGACACCGTAATAAAGCAATAACAGATATTAGCCACTGGGGTAGCTAATATCTGTTTTATTAGTTGTAAACGATAGTGAAGGTAGAAGCGGCATTCGCCAGTCCGGCAGACACCGTTCCTCCGGTCTGGATATAACGTGCACCAAACTGCAGATCGTTTGTTGTGGTACCTGGCGTGAGCGTATACGCAGCAGAGGCCGTATATAAGCTCAGTGGATTTTCCGTTTTATCCAGCAACTGAACACCCACTCCTGACGCCGAACCGGTTCCTGATGTCACAGCAAGAATATCTTTGTTGTTACTGTCAGGCGTCCCGCCGAATGTCACCGAGGCGCTGGTAACCGTTTCAGGACAATCTTTTAACTGAATACTAAAGCGGGTTGTCGAGGTCGTCGAACCACTTCCGGTAAATGCAGATTTAGACACCTTACCTAATGAAACATTAAGCGGATTGCTTAAACCGTTTACCACAGTACATGCAGAATCAATAATCTCACCTGTGAAATTAATTTGACCTTCACCACTGGACGCAAATACAGAAACGGAAGCACACGCCATCCCGGCGGCGATCCCCGCAATAATCATTTTTTTCATTTAAATCCTCTGAATGAAAGTATGGCACTTCAGGTATTAATCATCACGTGGCTGATTAATTCGGCATGAACTATCGCTGAGAACTATTTTTCGTTCAATTTATCTTCAGACCATTTTTACCCTCGAAGGGCGTTTGTCAGGGTGTCGGGAGAGAAAGGAAAATGATTACCCGCCAGGCATTTATCAGGGCTATAGTATCTGCAAAGAGCCGCAAGGAGAGATGTCGTGGACTATCGTAAAATTATCAAAGAGGTAGGGCGGGGGAAAAACCATGCCCGCGACCTGGATCAGGAAACGGCCCGTGCGCTGTACACCCATATGCTTAACGGCGACGTGCCCGATCTGGAGATGGGCGGTATCCTGATTGCGCTACGCATTAAAGGTGAAGGCGAAGCGGAGATGCGCGGTTTCTATGACGCGATGCAGGCGCAAACGCTGCGCTTAACGCCACCGGTAGCCAGACCGATGCCGATTGTCATCCCTACCTACAACGGCGCGCGCAAACAGGCGAATCTGACGCCACTGCTGGCTATTCTGCTGCATAAGCTCGGGTTCCCGGTAGTTGTCCATGGCGTTAGCGAAGATCCGACTCGCGTCCTGACGGAGACCATTTTCGGCATGTTAGGTATCGAGCCGACCCTGCACGCCGGACAGGCACAGGCAAAGCTGGATGGTCATCAGCCGGTCTTTATTCCGGTTAAGGCGCTCTGTCCACCGCTGGAAAAACAGCTGGATATGCGCTGGCGCATGGGCGTGCGCAACAGTGCGCACACCCTGGCGAAACTGGCGACGCCGTTTGGTGAAGCGGATGCCCTGCGCCTCTCCAGTGTATCGCACCCGGAGTATGTCACGCGGGTGGGCAAGTTCTTTGAAGATATCGGCGGCAGGGCGCTGCTGATGCATGGCACCGAAGGGGAAGTTTATGCCAATCCGCAGCGCTGCCCGCAGCTGGTGCTGATTGATGCCGCCGGCACGCGACCCGTGCTGGAGCGGGGTGAAGAGAATGTGGATGTGGTGTTGCCGGAGGCCAAAGATCCGCACACGACTGCGCACTGGATTGAGCAGTGTCTAGCCGGTAATGTCCCTGTTCCGCACGCCCTTAAGCTGCAGATGGCCTGCTGCCTGCTGGCAACCGGAGAAGTGGAGTCTGTCCAGGCGGGGTTAGCCCGTGTGGAACAGGCGTTTTAGGCAAAAAAAAGCCCGTCCAGTGGCGGACGGGCAAGCAAGGGTAACAACAGGGTCAATGAGGGTTGGAGCAGCTCACCAGAGGGTACGGTGAGGGTGGAGCATTAATTCAGTCGATTATTTGTAGATAACCGCAGTGCCGCTCAGCTTGTTATTGCCGTTAGCGGAGGTAATGGTGTATCCGCTTGCACCGGCCGCTGCCGCTTTCTCAGCCAGTTTGGCTTCCAGACCGTCCAGCGTGGTTGCGCCATCAGCACTCACCACACCTACTTTATTCATGTTCTGTGCCTGAGCAGAAGAAACGGGCTCTACAGCGAAAGCGCCAAAAGACAGAGCGGACAGGGCAACAGCAGCAACAGCATATTTGATGGTTTTCATAATTAATCTCTCGCAGGTTTTTCTGTTAAGGGGACGATGTTCCGTCGATGTGATAAGTATCACGTTTTTTTTCGGCAGATAAAATCGAAGAGAATTGACGTGGTTGCTCAAAAAAATTGAATGACAAATAACTTATTGAATATTAATAAATTCAGAAGGGCAATTTACAGTTCTTGTCGCTCCGGTTTACAGACGCATGATTCATGGCACATTTTGCTACGCGCCTGTTAAAAAATCGTGAGCGTAAAGGAAATCGCTTGCGCGGTGAACTTCGGTAAAGGAAAGTCAACGTAACTGGCTGTCTTTCGATCCTCTGCGATTATATCCTGAATGTGATTTGTTTTTTGAATCTTTATTCTGCTGGCAGGAGACGCATAACCGTACGCCGGGCATGGCTTTACGGCGCGCTTCCGGAATCGTTTCTCCGCACTCTTCACATTCCGTTAAACTTTCCCCGCGCGGAATTTCACCGCGAGCACGGGCAACAGCATCTTCAATGGTACTGTTGATCTGTTCGTTAACGGCGTCATCATTCGCCCATCCGGAAGCCATGGCTTATCCTCACGTTCGGTGTGTATCTTATTCATATGGGGTCAAAAAACGTACAGTCAAGACGGGAGTTGAGAACTGCATCTGTCAGCCAGATGCAGTGGTTCTCGGAAGGGGAACTTATTTATAGATGGTTGCTGTGCCATACATATGGTTATCGCCGCCGGCGGAATTCACCACGAAGCCTTTCGCACCTTCTTCGCGCGCTTTTTCGGCCAGCTTGTTTTGCAGATCGTCAAGGTTACTTGCACGACTTACCGAGACGGTGCCTGCAGGGCGCAGCTGGCTGGTATCGGTACTTTCGGTCAGTGACTGAACGGCCATGGCAGAAAATGACGCACTCGCCAGCGCGCCAGCGATAACAACAAGAGTCAGGTATTTTTTCATAATCACATCCTCAGGGGGAAACAACAGGTGATTCCCTTTAAGTTTAGAAGCCTGACGAGTGTGATTTAGCGCAAAAATTTGATGATGATCTGCTTATTTTTTGAACGATATAAATTGACAATTCGCTGACAGATCAGCGACATAAAGGTCACTGATTTATGGCGTTTTTTTGCGCACAGCAGAGAGATATTTACCGTTGCTCCCGCACAGGGTATCTTACGCCGCTGTTTAAAGGAGAATGCCATGACTTCCAAGCCGGGATTACACCCGCGAAATCGCCACCGCAGCCGCTATGACATGAAGGCGTTATGCCAGAGCTGCCCTCCGCTGCAGGACTACATCGTGCAGACCCCAGCCGGTGAGCCTTCGGTCAACTTTGCCGACCCGCAGGCGGTAAAAATGCTGAATAAAGCCCTGCTGGCGCATTTTTACGGCGTTACGCACTGGGATATCCCGGAAGGCTTTCTCTGCCCGCCCGTGCCGGGGCGTGCCGACTATCTCCACTATCTTGCCGATCTTCTGGCTGACGATCGTGGCGGCGTTATTCCTCAGCAGGCCACGGTTCTGGATATTGGAACCGGCGCGAACCTGATTTATCCGCTGATCGGGGTGCATGAATATCACTGGCGCTTTACCGGGAGCGAAATTGGCGCTGAGGCGTTTGCCAGCGCGCAGGCGATCATTAATGCCAATCCTGGCTTAAGTCGGTCTATTCGCTTACGCCGTCAGAAAGATGCCGCCTCTATTTTCAACGGCATTATCCACAAGAACGAGCACTACGACGCCACCCTCTGCAACCCGCCATTCCATGATTCAGCGGCTGCCGCCCGGGCCGGGAGCGAACGTAAGCGTCGCAATCTGGGTCAGGCTGAAGATGGCGCGCTCAACTTCGGCGGCCAGCAGCAGGAGCTGTGGTGCGAAGGGGGCGAGGTGGCGTTTATCCTGCGCATGATCGCGGAAAGTAAACAGTTTGCCCGCCAGGTGAAATGGTTTACCACGCTGGTTTCGCGCGGCGATAACCTGCCGCCGCTCTACCGCGCGCTGACCGAAGCCGGTGCCGTGAAGGTGGTGAAAAAAGAGATGGCGCAAGGACAAAAACAGAGCCGCTTTATTGCCTGGACGTTTATGGACGATAACAAACGTCGCAAATAGCACGCCGTCGTAAGCCGGGTAAGGCGAAGCCGCCACCCGGCTCGGTTACAGCGTCGGCTCCTGCGGAGGGAGCGGCGAGGCGGGCGGCGGCAGCACCTGATACGTCTGCACCGGCATACGCACATCCGCCAGATCAAAGTGTTTTTTCACCATGCTGTCGAGGGCAAAACGTACCGTCCACTGTTTGAGCGGCTGGGTGGTGAACGACACGCGCAGGGTAAAGGCGGTGTTGGTCAGCCCGACAATACCGGCAAACGACGGCTCGCCAATCACCAGGCCGCGAATATCCTCCATGGCCATCATCTCATCTACCGCATCCCGCAGCGCCTGCTTGGCTTTATCGGCATCTTCATGACGATCGACATCGTAATTTGCCACCACCGAGCCAATACCCCGGACGAAGTTGGCGAAGGTGGTAATCGATGACCACGGAATAATGTGGTACGCCCCGGTGTCCTGGCGCACGCCGACGGATCGAATCGACATTCGCTCAACGGTGCCGGTCAGCGGCCCGATGGTCACCAGATCCCCGGTGTTCATGCCGTTTTCAAACTGAATAAAGATACCTGTGATAATGTCCTTCACCAGCGTCTGCGAGCCGAAGGAGATAGCCAGACCCAGCGCACCCGCACCGGCCAGCAGTGGCGCGATATTCACGCCGATTTCCGAAAGCACAATCATAATCGTGATGGTACTGATGATAACCGCCAGCGCGTTGCGGAACAGGGTGAGCAAGGTGCGGGCACGCGCGCTTGGCAGCGGCCTGCCGTGAATGTCAGAGACCAGGCGGTTCTCAATCAGGCTGGCCAGCAGCGTCCAGCCTACGGCAGAGAAGAACAGGATCAGCGCGATACGAATTAAAATATCAACGGTCTTTTCCCCCGCGCCGTTGTGCAGCCAGTTCCAGAAATCGAACAGTCCCCAGGCATTGAGCAACAGCATAATCGCCACACAGACGGTGAGAATGCGCGCCACCTTCAGTGAAACCGAGAGCCAGCCGTTCACCCGTTTTTGCAGCTCCGGGTAATTGCGCTGGACCTGCGCAGACAAGGTAATGGTTTTCGATAGCCAGCGAGAGAGCAGGCCGGAAACAAAGGCCGCGACGCCAATAATGGCCAGGCTTTTAAACGTGGCTCCCATCATAAATTTCAGGCTGTTGCCGGGATCGAACAGCGAGAAGAAGCACAGCACAATGAAGTAAGCGCTGGCCAGCCAGTGCCACACCAGGGCAAAAGCGCGAATAAAGAGGCTAAAGAACGAAAGGGAACGGTCGGCCAGATGCAGCAAGCTCTCGGTGATCGTCTTTTTGTTATGGAAGATGAGGTAGAGCGCCCAGACGGTAATGCAGATCATAATCAGCACATTCGCCAGCGCACCAGACTGGACATTCACCTGGTTGGAGATGATTGGCACGGCAACCAGCAGACCATAACCAATCAACCCGCTGAGCACGCTCAGACGCAGCGCCCAGTATCTGGCGCTGCTATCCCGAATAGTGAAAGGGCGAAGATCCGGCACGCGTGGGCAAAATATCAGCCGCAGCAGCGCCTTAAAGAACTCAATTACGGCGAAGGCATTCAGAAACAGCGCCTGCTGGAAGGCGATAGTTTTGTTGCCGGTATTCAGCCTGTCGGCCAGCAATTGCCCTGTAAACAACGTCAGCGCCAGCAGCAGTAAATCAATGATAAACGCGGCGGCGATCATCAGCGGTAGATGCAACCAGCTGCTTTTCTGCTGATTCTTCTTGCGACCCCATTGCCCCATTTTTCGGTACAGAGGCCACGCACACAGGCGCACCAGCCAGTAAAAAATGAAGACGGCGGACGCCAGCAATAAAAATTGCGTGGCAGCCGCGGTAAACGTCCGGGGGTTAAAGGGCTTGTGCGAAGAGCCCATCAGGTTGCGATAGAGCTGGGCAAAGCGCGAGGAGAGGGCATCGGCATAGTGGCGGCTAACCTCAGTCACATTTTCCAGCACCGTTTTTTGCTCTTCTACCGGCGGCGGGGTGATGGTTGGAACGGGCTCCTGGGGCGGTGTGGCGGCAATTTTTCTCAGCTGATCGACTAACTCTTGTCGGGAGGTGTCGTTTTCCAGCACATCGGCAAGCGCACTGTAGGCGGCTTTTTTCTCTTCTGCATCCGGTTCCGGTGGAGGCGTTTTTTGCTGCGCAGTGGACGTTCCGGTGGTGACGCCGGGGATAGCAACGGCTATCGATGGCGCACTAAACAAGCTAAGCAACAACAGCAGGATCCACGGCACGGTGCCCTCCGGTGAAAATGTCGAACAAAATGATAAGTATAGAGGGCAGGGAGCGGAGGGCGTGTTTTGGGAACAATCTGGCGTAAAAAAGCCGGGCATGCCCGGCTTTGTATTTCAGAGGTCTGGCAATCAGGAGACGTGCTGCAGGAACTCCTGCAAACGCTGGCTTGGCGGGTTTGCAATCAGCGCCTGCGGGTTACCGTCTTCTGCGATACGGCCTTTATCAATGAAGATAAGGCGGGACGCTACTTTCTCGGCGAAGCCGATTTCGTGGGTCACGATCACCATCGTCATGCCCTCTTCGGCCAGATCCTGCATGACTTTCAGCACCTCGTGGCGCAGCTCCGGGTCGAGTGCGGAGGTTGGCTCATCAAACAGCATCATTTTCGGTTTAACCGCCAGCGCGCGGGCGATAGCCACACGCTGCTGTTGTCCACCGGAAAGTTCAGAAGGGTAGTGGTGAGCACGTTCTGCGAGGCCCACTTTCGCCAGCAGATCTTTAGCCAGCGCTTCCGCCGCCGCTTTGTTGGCACCGCGTACGCGCAGCGGGCCAAACATCACGTTTTCCAGCGCCGTCAGGTGCGGGAACAGGTAAAACTGCTGGAACACCATGCCCGCTTCCTGACGAATCAGACGGTCATCCACTTTTGGATCATTTACCTTCAGACCATCGACGATCAGATCGCCACTGGTGATCTCTTCCAGCTTATTGATGCAGCGCAGCAGCGTGGATTTACCGGAGCCAGAGGGCCCGATAATGACAACCACTTCACCCTGTTTGATGCTCAGATCGATATTGTGCAGCACCTGGGTTGGACCAAAGTGCTTGGATACGTTTTTAAATTCAATCACAGGATTTTCATCCTTCTTTCAAGACGACGCAGAACGAAGCTCAGAACCAGAGTGATAATCAGGTAGACAACGGCTACCGCACTCCAGATTTCCAGCGCACGGAAGTTGCCAGCAATGATCTCCTGGCCCTGGCGGGTCAGTTCAGCAACGCCGATAACGATGAACAGCGACGTGTCTTTGATACTGATGATCCACTGGTTGCCCAGCGGCGGCAGCATGCGGCGCAGCGCCAGAGGCAGAATTACGTGACGGATGGTTTCGCGACGCGAAAGACCTAACGCCAGACCCGCTTCACTGAAGCCTTTATGAATCGACAGCACCGCACCGCGCGTAATTTCCGCGATGTAGGCACCTGAGTTGATCATAATGGTCACGACGGCGGCGCTGAACGGGTCGATGCGCAGGTCGGTGAAGGCCATTGGCAGGGCGAAGTAGATGAACATGACCTGTACGACAATAGGCGTGCCGCGGATCACTTCGATGAAAACCAGTGCGATGTGGTTTGCAATCCAGCCACCGTAGGTGCGGGCGAAACCGGCGACAAGACCGATAATCAACCCGCCAACCAGACCGAGGACCGAAATCCACAGGGTCATTTTAGCGCCTTCAAGCAAGAGAGGAATGGCAGGCCAGATGGCGCTCCAGTCAAACTGCATGATGTATTCCTGTATACCGTGGTGAAAAACGAAAAACGTAGGCCCGGTAAGCGTGAGCGTCACCGGGCGTTACAAACCTGAATTCAGGTAAAATTATTTAGGCTCGGTACCGAACCATTTTTTGTAGATTTCGTTATACGTGCCGTTCTCTTTCAGGGTTTTCAGCGCGCCGTTAACTTTCGTACGCAGGTCGTCGCTGCCTTTCGGGAAGGCAATACCGTACTGCTGTGCTTCCAGAGAATCACCGACTGCTTTGAACTTGCCGTTGCCCGCGGTTTTGATGAAGTACAGGATGTTCGGGGTATCGTGCAGAACTGCGTCAGCACGGTTGGTGCCGAGTTCCATATAGGCGTTATCGATATTCGGGAACTGGCGCAGATCTTTCGTTTTGATATTCGCTTTCGCGTAATCTACGGAGCCAGTGCCGCTCTTCACCGCCACCACTTTACCGTCGAGATCTTTCACGCTTTTTACATCGTTATTGTCAGCTTTCACCATCACCAGCAGGCCGCTTTTGTAGTAGCCGTCAGAGAAGTCGATCGCTTTTTTACGCTCTTCAGTAATGGTGATGCCTGCCAGTGCCAGGTCAACGTTTTTGGTTTGCAGTGCCGGGATAATACCGCTGAAGTCCATTGGCTTCAGGGTGTAATCCAGTTTGAGTTCTTTTGCGATTGCGGCCCACAGATCCACATCAAAACCAACGTATTTATCACCCTGTTTGAATTCAAACGGAACGAACGCCGTGTCGGTTGCCACAACCAGTTTGTCGGCGGCCTGAGAAGAGACCGCAAAAGCCAGGGTAAGTGCAGCCAGTGAAACTTTTAATACAGACTTCATAGCATTTCCTTTTATATCCACGGGGCGATCCCCTGCGAGAACGACTGGCACAATGAAAAAATCGTGCCAACTTTACAAGCTGTTGTTTTGCAAAGGGGAGGATGTCATGCATTGCACAATAAACGTGGCAATGATGTCTGATTGCACCAAGATGAAGCACCGTTTTGGTGCGTGTCGTTTGGCTCAACTGACGGGGAGATATTTAGCGCAAATAATGACGAAAAAACAATCTTCCATTAACGGTTGTGTGAGGTGATTATTACATTTTCTTCACTTTTGCAGCGTCTCAGGGGAAAAGTGTGCACCACAAATGTGCAAAACCCTCACCGGAGGCGAGGGTTTGATAGAAAATTCATATGGATTATTCGATGTTAGATTCGATAAACCACAGGAACTGATCGAGGTCGCGAGATGCGGCGGTGAAGATGTCCGCAGTATCTTCGTCTTTTGCCTGGCTAATCGCTTTACGCACGTCGTTAGCCACAATCGCATAACGGTCTGCCAGCTCTTTCAGGTGATCCTGAACGGTGTGAATATCCAGCGGATAGCTTTTCAGTGGCGTTTTGCTGTTAATCACCTGCGTGGTACCCAGCGCCACACCGCCTAACTGCACGGCACGTTCGGCCATGGTATCCAGGTGGGTGACCAGTGCTGTGCGGAAGCCATCCAGCATTTCATGAACGGCAATAAAGTTTGCACCGCGCATATTCCAGTGGGCCTGTTTGGTGATCAGCGAAAGATCGATGAACTGGATCACCTGGCGATTGAGCAACTCAATCGTTGCTTTTTTGTCGCTGTCCGATACATCGTTACGGGTATAAAGCAGATTAGACGCTTTCGTTTTCACCAGTTTAGCGGTACTCATAATCTCATATCCTCTTGATGTTTATGTCCCAGGTAATTACGGAACTAAGTATAGCACCGGATTTTTTACCTGCGGTTTGGCTGTGCCTATTGGTTTAATAGCAAGAAGAGAGTTGAATTATTAACTGGTTGAACAATATGGTATTTTTTAAAATTGACACAGATCAATCTTAATTCTCTATTTCCCATTAAGGGCGAGAGAAATATGACTTTTCGATGACGAAGAATGTAAGAAATTATAAATAATACAGAACTGGCCTTTATTCTGCATGGCACCGAGGCCATGCAGAATATACGGTATTAGCGGATGTCCACTTTCTCAACTTTTGGCTCAGGGCGCATGGTGAGCGTTGACCCCATCGACGCCGCAATAATGGAGCACAGCGCCAGCGTCTGGGTAAAGGTGAGGGTTTCCCCGAGGAATACCATACCGGAGATGGCGGCCAGTGCAGGCTCCATGCTCATCAGGGTACCGAAGATGCGCGTCGGCAGCCGCGTGAGGGCAATCATCTCCAGTGAATAAGGCAGAGCCGTTGAGAGGATGGCGACAGCAAAACCCACCGGCATTACTGACCACTGCCAGATAGAGTCTGTCGCCTGAGCCATACCCAGCGGAACAAAGATGATGGCGGCAATGAGCGAGCCCAGCGCCACGGTCGCCGGGCCGTGCTCTTCGCCGGCGCGCTGACCCGTGAGGATATACACTGCCCAGCAGGCACCGGCACCCAGAGCCAGCGCGGCACCCGTCAGGTCGATTTCAGAGACGCTCTGGCCAAGCGGTAAGAGGAACCACAATCCCAGAACCGCTAACACCACCCAGATAAAATCGACAGGCCGTCGGGAGGAGAAAAGGGCCACCGCCAGCGGGCCGGTAAATTCCAGCGCGACGGCAATCCCCAGCGGAATGGTCTGGATGGAGAGATAGAACATATAGTTCATGGCCCCCAGCGCCAGCCCGTAGAAAAGCAGCGGGAGGCGCTGCTCTTTTTTGACGCGCAACCGCCAGGGTTTAAAAATGACCACGAGGATCAGGGTACCCAAAGCGATACGCAGGGCAGTGACGCCCGGTGCGCCTACCAGTGGAAAGAGCGATTTCGCGAGGGACGCGCCACTCTGTATAGACAGCATCGCAATCAGAATTACAGCAACCGGCATCCAGACCGATGACGTGCGGGATATCCCTGGCATCCTTTCTCCTGTCAATTTTTGTCAAATAGGGTAAAAGCCGCAGTGTAATTGAAATATGGCGCAACGGTTGAGCTACTGTTGAAAAAAAACCAGGGAAAATCCGTAAAATGGATAAGCGTTGCTGGTTTTATCGCCTGTCAGATTAGGAATAATCTGGATGAATGTAACGGCGTTGACGCGCAGTATGAGTATTTAGCAACAGAAATCCTTTGTGATTTGAACAAGATAACTGATGCTGGAAACGTTCTGTTACAGGAAAGGTCCCGTTAGACATCACGAATCACAAAGAGTTTCGCAAATTTTTTTGATATATTTAAAACTTACGGATTTACTTGAAGCACATTTGAGGTGGTTATGAAAAAAATTGCATGTCTTTCAGCACTGGCCGCTGTACTGGCTGTTTCCGCAGGTACCGCTGTAGCTGCTACTTCCACTGTTACCGGTGGTTACGCTCAGAGCGATATGCAGGGCGTAATGAACAAAGCTAACGGTTTCAACCTGAAGTATCGTTACGAGCAGGATAACAACCCACTGGGCGTGATCGGTTCTTTCACCTACACCGAGAAAGATCGTTCTGAAAACGGCGCATACAACAAAGGCCAGTACTACGGCATCACCGCTGGTCCAGCATACCGTATCAACGACTGGGCAAGCATCTACGGTGTTGTAGGTGTTGGCTACGGTAAATTCCAGCAGACCGAAAACCAGGGTCTGAACCGCACTGCAAGCAACAGCGACTACGGCTTCTCCTATGGCGCGGGTCTGCAGTTCAACCCAATCGAAGACGTTGCTCTGGACTTCTCCTATGAGCAGAGCCGTATCCGCAACGTTGACGTTGGCACCTGGATCGCGGGCGTAGGTTACCGCTTCTAATCACTTCGGTGAGCCAGTAAAAAATCCGCCCATGTGGCGGATTTTTTTTAACCTTTTTCCCTCTCCCGTGGGAGAGGGCCAGGGTGAGGGCATCAGACCGCACAGCTTACTTACTCTTTATATCGAAAATATCCGTACCCAAATGGTTATAGTCAACTTTCTGTAACTTGAAGTTGGTAACGTACACTGGGGGAGCTTTCTTGTTTGAGATAAACGGGTAAGCATTTTTGATCTGCTCTGCTGAAATCCCCGTCCACTGCGAGAAGAACGTCAGGAAATCATTGGCCGAGCGGCGCGCGGTGATAATACGATGCTTCTTGTCATCACTCGACAGCACCATAAACGGTACCTGGAAGTTCTGCTGGAATTTATCGTCGTGCGCCAGATACTGCACCTCTTTACCGCGCTCTTTAAACGCCAGACCGTGATCCGAGAAATAAACCATCGAGAAACTCTCACCCGTATTACGTAGCTGATCGTACAGCTTGCTGAGCAGTTCGTCGGTTTGCGTCATGGTATAGAGATAGCAAGAGGTCTCTTTAGATTGCACAAACTCGGCGTATTTCCCCTGCGTGCGGTCACAGGCCTGAGGGTGCGAACCCATCAGGTGCAGGACGATCAGTTGTGGCTGCGTGCGCTGCGTGGCAAAAACCTGCGCCGTCATCTTGAGCAATGCTTCGTCTTTGGTATTTTTATCGGCTTCAAAATCACCGTTTTTCAGGAACTGCACTTCATCGGCACGCTTCGCGATGCTGGCAATGGCGGTATCGTATTCGCCAATTTGCCCCTGATTAGAGAACCACCACGTCTGAAAACCGGCACGGTTTGCCAGCGTGACAAAGTTATCCTGATACTGTGGTTTGCCGTCGACAACGCGGTTCAGGGTCAGGCCGAGCGATTTCTGCGTCGAGCCGCTGGCCGCAATATAATCGGTAAACAGGGTACCGTTGACGGCGCTGGCGAACGGCGTGTTATCCCAGTGTCCGCCGAACGCGCCCATCGCATCGCGGCGTGCGCTTTCGCCGATGACGACCACATAGGTATGGTACTTCGGCTTCACCGCCAGCACGTTCCAGGTGTCTTTCATATTGGAGAGCTCAGCCATGCGCGCCTGCTCGTCGAGAACTTCCTGGTTATTGACGACAACGTCTTTTACAAAGCGGAACACCGGATAGCCGGTATCCTTCAGCTTGAACACGCCGCCCCAGGCCAGGTTTTGCACGGGGGTGACAAAGAAGGTCACCACGCTGAATGCCAGACACAGCGTCTCTATTTTTCCCCACGCTTTTTTCTCTTCGGGTTTACGACGCACCGCTATAACGCCAAGCGCAAAAATAAAAAGGCCGACCACGTAGCTGTACCACGGGAAGATCGTCAGGATCTCGGTCGACTCTTCCATGTTGGTCGAGTGCAGCGCCAGCAGGGTATTAAAGTTTGGCGAACCGTAAGCCTGACCAAACGGGAAATAGAGCGCTGCAATCAGGGAGCAGATGCCCACTAACGTTTTTTGCGCGCGCGGCGCGGTACGCCACAGCAAATGCAGAATGCAGGTAAACGCAACGGCATACAGCAGGCTGAAGGGGTAACCCAGCGCAAAGTTAATCAGCAAAGATTGTAAAAAGTAGAATGCCGTCCACGGACTTAAGGCCCGACTGCGGGTAACAACGGTGTCTATCAGGGTTAAATTCATAGGTCACTATCATGCATAAAAACGCCATGTGCTCACCCTGGCGTCAAGGGTCATAACCTGCCTGACAGTGCGTGGAGAGGGAATGAGGGTCCGCTTCAGCGAGCCGCAAATTGTGCAGGGCTGCAAGAAGATAGTGCGAGCGCTAAATAATATCAACCGTTGCTAAGCAGATGTTTTGCGAAGAGGATTGCAAATCCGTAAAAAAAACCGGGAATAGGGCGGCCGGAGGCCAGTTTACAGCGGGAATATGACGGCAAAATGAAGCGGCGTACCGCAACGCCGCTTAGTGGGAAGGTTTGTCGTCCTGATGCGGCTTGTTGTTAAACATATCGCACAGCATGTTCAACAGCATTAAGCGCACCCTGAAGGGGGAGTGAGTAAACACGGTCATACACCTCTTGAATTCGTTCATAAGACCTCCTGATTTTTGATCCCTTCGATCCGTGAAGGGTGACTGCATTACATACAGATATAGCACAGGCTATATTGTATAGCTATGGCTATTTCGTTAATTTTTTGTGCTTGTAGAGGTATGGTTTACAATGTGCGCTCTCGATACCGGGCGCTGGAAGCGTCACCCCACTGAGGAAGTACAATGAACCGTCGCGCAGGTAAGCCAACAATCAGAAAAACGACGCAACTGGTGAATGTGGAAGAGCACGTCGAAGGTTTTCGTCAGGTGCGTGAAGCCCACCGACGTGAACTGATTGATGATTATGTTGAGCTGATTTCAGATCTGATTCGCGAGGTCGGGGAAGCACGTCAGGTTGATATGGCGGCCAGGCTGGGGGTTTCGCAGCCAACCGTTGCGAAGATGTTAAAACGTCTGGCCACCGTCGGCTTAATCGAAATGATCCCGTGGCGCGGCGTCTTTCTGACGCCGGAAGGGGAGAAGCTTGCGCAGGAGAGCCGCGAGCGCCACCAGCTGGTGGAGAACTTCTTGCTGGTGCTGGGCGTAAGCCCGGAGATTGCCCGTCGGGATGCGGAAGGAATGGAACACCACGTCAGCGAAGAGACGCTGGTGAAGTTTCGTGAGTTTACGCTTAAATATGGTTCCTCCGCTGAATGAAAATCCCAGGACTGCAGGCCCTCACGCGCGATCGCTTCTTTCATCTCTTATTGATTATTGGTGCAGGTTTAAGCCTTTTTGTGCCGTTTGCGCCCCAAGCCTGGCCTGCGGCGATTGACTGGCGCACCATCATTACCCTGAGCGGGTTAATGATGCTCACCAAAGGGGTGGAGCTGAGCGGCTACTTTGACGTGCTGGGGCGCAAAATGGTGCGCCGGTTTGCCACCGAACGCAGGCTGTCGCTGTTTATGGTGTTCTCCGCCGCGGTGCTGTCGACCTTTCTCACCAACGATGTGGCGTTGTTTATCATCGTGCCGCTGACGCTCACCCTGCGTAAGCTGTGCGAGATCCCGGTGAGCCGGCTGATCATCTTTGAAGCGCTGGCCGTCAACGCGGGCTCGCTGTTAACCCCTATCGGCAACCCGCAAAACATTCTCCTCTGGGGACGTTCAGGGTTATCGTTCGCCGCCTTTACCTGGCAGATGGCGCCGCTGGCGCTGGTGATGATGGCGTCGCTGCTGGCGGTCTGCTGGTTTGCCTTCCCGGATAAAAAACTGCAATACCACAGCGGCACAACCGGCCCGCAGTGGCAGCCTCGTCTGGTCTGGAGCTGCCTGGGGCTGTATATCGTCTTTCTGTTTGCGCTGGAGCTGCGGTATGAACTGGCGGGCGTGCTGCTCGTGGCGGCTGGTTTTGTCGTGCTGGCGCGACGCGTGCTGGTGAGCGTGGACTGGACGCTGTTGCTGGTCTTTATGGTGATGTTCATCGACGTGCATCTGCTTATCCAGCTCCCGGTGCTGCAACACGTGCTGCATAGCGTCAGCGGTCTGTCGCAACCGGGGCTGTGGCTGACGGCGATTGGCCTCTCGCAGGTCATCAGCAACGTGCCTTCTACCATTTTACTGCTCAACTACGTTCCGCCGGACACGCTTCTGGCCTGGGCGGTTAACATCGGCGGGTTTGGTCTACTGCCCGGCTCGCTGGCCAACCTGATTGCCCTGCGGATGGCGAACGATCGCCGCATCTGGTGGCGCTTCCATCTCTGGTCGATCCCCATGCTGCTCTGGGCTGCGACGATCGGTTTCGGATTATTCCTTCTCATATAGTGCGCAATTTGTCAGTTTTTCCTGGCAAACGTATAGCAACGTCCTAGTTTTAGTGAACGGCATAGTGTGATGCCGCTCACTGACAGGACCGTTGCTGAACTATGGCTGAAGAACAAAACCCGCCTGCTGACGAGCAGGACAAAAACAATAATGAGCGTAAGCGTCCGGGCAAAAAACCGTTAATTATCCTTGGCATTGTCGTGGTGGTGATGGTCATCGTGGCGCTGGTCTGGTGGTTTTTAACCCGTAACGAAGAGACAACTGACGACGCCTTTACCGACGGCGATGTGGTGACGATTGCCCCTAAAACGGCGGGTTATGTCACGGCGCTACATGTGCGTGATAACCAGCGCGTGAAAAAGGGCGATCTGCTGGTGGTTATCGATCCGCGTGATACCACCGCCCAGCGCGATCAGGCTCAGGCCCAGCTTGGCCTGGCTATTGCGCAGCTGCATCAGGCCCAGGCACAGCTGGCGCTCTCGAAAGTGCAATACCCCGCCCAGCGCGACGAAGCCAAAGCGCAGGTGCTGAAAGCGCAGGCAGACCTCGCCAACGCGCAGGCGGAGTATCGCCGCCAGCGCGGGGTCGATCCGCGTGCCACCACCCAACAAAGCATTGATTCCGCCAACGCCCAGCTGCGTAGTGCACAGGCCGCTCTGGCAAGTGCGCAGGCCCAGCTGGAAGTGGCGGAGCAGGTACAGCTGCAAATCCGCCAGCAGGAGACCAACGTTGAAGCGCGTGAGCGCCAGGTCGATCAGGCTAAAGCGCAGCTGGAAACCGCTAACCTCAACCTCTCTTACACCGAAGTTCGCGCCCCGTTCGACGGGTTTGTCACTAAGCGCAACGTGCAGCCGGGTACTTTGGTACAGGCGGGCACGGCGCTGTTCTCGCTGGTCTCACCCAACGTCTGGGTGGTGGCCAACTTTAAAGAGTCTCAGCTTGAGCGCATGAAGCCAGGCGATAAGGTGGAGGTTTCCGTCGATGCCTGGCCAGATATGGCGCTTGAAGGCCATGTCGACAGTATCCAGCAGGGCAGCGGCTCGCGTTTCTCGGCGTTCCCGTCGGAAAACGCCACCGGCAACTTTGTTAAAATTGTCCAGCGCGTGCCGGTGAAAATTGTGATTGATAAAGGGCTGGATCCGAACAAACCGCTGCCGCTGGGGCTGTCGGTAGAACCGAAGGTCACCGTGGAATGACGGATCACAGCCACGACAACTGGAAGCCCGCCAGCAATCCGTGGGCGGTGGCGATTGTCGTTACGCTGGCGGTGTTTATGGAGATCCTCGACACCACCATCGTCAACGTGGCGCTGCCGCACGTGGCGGGCTCGCTCTCGTCCAGCTATGACGAGTCCACCTGGGTATTAACCAGCTACCTGGTGGCTAACGGCATCGTCCTGCCCATCTCGGCGTTTCTCAGCCGGGTGTTTGGCCGCAAGCAGTTCTTCCTGATTTGCATCGTGATGTTCACCGTCTGCTCGTTCCTGTGCGGGATCGCGACCGAGCTGTGGCAAATCATCTTGTTCCGCGTGATGCAGGGCTTTTTTGGCGGCGGCCTGCAGCCCACGCAGCAGTCGGTACTGCTTGACTACTTTAAACCGGAAGACAGGGGTAAAGCGTTTGGTCTCTCCTCCATCGCCATTATCGTTGCGCCGGTACTCGGCCCGACGCTCGGGGGCTGGATCACCGACAACTACTCCTGGCGCTGGGTGTTCTTTATCAACATCCCGGTGGGGATAGTGACGGTGCTGGCGATCTACCAGCTGCTGGAAGATCCACCCTGGGAGAGTAAAGCCAAAGAGAAGCTGACTATTGACTGGACGGGGATCGGCCTGATCGCGCTTGGCCTCGGCTGTCTGCAGGTGATGCTCGACCGGGGCGAGGATGATGACTGGTTCTACTCGAACTTTATTCGCACCTTTGCGGTGTTAACGCTGGTCGGCATCATTGGCGCCATTTACTGGCTGATGTATGCCAAAAAACCGGTTGTTGATCTGCACTGCATGAAGGACCGCAACTTTACCATCTCCAGCCTGCTGATGGCGGGGATGGCGATGATCCTTTACGGCAGCTCGGTGGTGATCCCGCAGCTGGCGCAGCAGGATCTGGGCTATACCGCCACCTGGTCCGGGCTGGTGCTGTCGCCCGGCGCAGTGTTGATTGTATTGACCATCCCGCTGGTCCTGAAGCTGATGCCGGTGGTGCAGACGCGCTGGATCATCGCCTTTGGCTTTACCTGTCTGGCTGTGTCGTTCTTCTGGTCGCGCACGCTCACCCCGGATATCGACTTCGAAACGCTGGTGCTGTTCCGCAGCGCCCAGTCGATTGGGCTGGGGTTCCTGTTTGTCCCGCTGACCACCATTGCGTTTATTTCTATCCCAAGGCGGCTGAACGCGGATGCCGCAGCGCTGTTCACCATGTTCCGTAACGTTGCGGGCTCGATTGGCATATCGCTTTCCACGGCGGCCATCACCGAGCGCTCGCAGGCCCACAGCGCGCACCTTGCGTACCACGCCTCGCCGTTTAACGAGCAGTTCCAGCAGGCGATCCGCGAAAGCGCGCAGGCGATCCAGAACTTTACCACTCAGGTCGGCGACCCGACCGGCATTGCCACCGGGCGCATGTACCAGACCATGATTGAGCAGTCGCGCTTCCTGGCCTATATCGACGTATTCACCATTCTGAGCGTGGTGGCGCTGGTCCTGATTCCGTTTTGTTTGTTGCTCTCGCCGGTTAAGAGCGAGGGGAGTGCAGGAGCACATTGATGATACACAGACGTTTACATCCCCTGATGATAATGATGCTGCTGGCAGGTTGCGCCGTGGGGCCGGATTACCAGCCGCCTGCACCGCCTGCCGTCACGCACTGGAACGATAAAGGCGACAGCACGGTGAAATCACAAACCATCTCCGCTGCGACTAACCCGCGCTGGTGGAAAACGTTCGGCTCGCCGCAGCTCGACAGTCTGATTGAACGCGCCATCGCCGGGAATTTGTCCCTGCAGCAAACGGTGCTGCGCATCGCTGGCGCGCGCGAACAGATTAACCAGGCGGGCGGGGCGTTTTATCCGTCGGTCAACGGCAATCTGCAGGCGACGCGCCAGCAGCTCGGCCTGGAAGGTGAGCTAAAGTCTCATGGGGTCTACGACCAGCTTGATAACGTCGATCCGGAACTCAGGGGTGCGTTAGGACCGCTGACGCAGCCGATCAACCTCTACCAGGGCAGCTTCGACGCCCAGTGGGAGATTGACCTCTGGGGTAAAGTTCGCCGTCAGGTTGAAGCTGCTGAAGCGCAGCAGAAAGCCGCTATTGAGCAGCGTAACGACGCGCTGGTCTCCCTTGAAGCCGAAGTGGCGCGCGCCTGGCTCCAGCTGCGCGGGGCGCAGAGCATTATTACCACGCTGAACACCCAGATTAAAAGTGCGCAGCAAACGCTGGATCTGACCGAAAGTCGCCAGCGGGGCGGGCTGTCTCCGCAGATGGACGTAGAAAATGCGCGGGCGCAACTGGGCAACCTTGAAGCACAACTGCCGCAATACCAGGCGCAGGAGCGGCAGGCGATGAACGGCCTGGCGATCCTGCTCGGCAAGCCGCCGGGGGCGTTGGATGCGGAACTGCAGTCCGCCCAGCCGATGCCTGCGCTGCCGGATATCGTGCAAACGGGTATTCCATCCACGCTGGCGCGACGTCGTCCGGACGTGCGAGAAGCGGAAGCGAATCTCCATGCCGCCACAGCGCAAATTGGCGTGTCGGTGGCCGAGCTGTTCCCGAGTTTTACCCTTTCCGGGCAGTTTGGTCTGCGTAACAGCGAATCCAACTGGCTCACCGACTGGAGCAGCCACTTCTACAGTTTTGGTCCGCAGGTCTCCATTCCCATCTTCCAGGGCGGAAGACTGGTCTCCAGCGTGAAAGTGGCGCGTGCGCAACAGGGGACGGCGGTGCTGGATTATCGTCAGACGGTACTGACCGCGCTGGGGGATGTCGAGAATGCGCTGGTGAGTTACCGCACCGATCAGCAGCGTGAAGCGGGTCTGGCGAAGACCATCGATGCGCTGCAAAACGCCTTCGATCTGGCCAGCGACAGCTACCGGCAGGGGATTGCCAGCTTTATCGACGTGCTCGACGCCCAACGGCAGCTGGCACAGGCCGAGCAGCAACGTGCCCAGGCGCAGGTGCAAAGCGCGCTCGATCTGGTGGCGCTCTATAAGGCGCTTGGCGGCGGCTGGGAGCCCTATCAGCAGGTGCAGTTACCGGATTACGCCGTTTTTGGCGATGCCCCGCGCGGATAATATTCAGAGGATTGGGCAAGAAACGGACAGGAACGCCACATTCGCGTTGGCCAGGGGGCGGGTATAACTTTCAGGCACCCATCAAACGACATGTGAGGACTATCTTATGCGTTATCAAAAACTGGGCAATACCGGTCTGTTTGTTTCTGAACTGTGCCTTGGCACCATGACCTTCGGCGGTGAAGGTGGCATGTGGGGCAAGATTGGCCAGCTGCAGCAAAGTGAAGCCGAGCAGCTGGTGGGCCGTGCGCTGGATGCCGGGATCAACTTCATCGACACCGCGAACGTCTATTCCGAAGGCCGCTCGGAGGAGATCACCGGCCAGGCACTCAAAAACCTGAAAATTCCGCGCGAAAACGTGGTGGTTGCCACCAAAGTGTTTGGCGAAACGGGCACGGCGGGGGTGAACTCACGCGGCAGCTCACGCTATCACATTATCAGCAGCGTGAAAGAGAGCCTGCGCCGTATGCAGCTCGACCATATCGATCTCTACCAGCTTCACGGTTTCGACCCCGCAACGCCGATGGAAGAGACGCTTTATGCCCTGGATAACCTGGTGCAGCATGGGCACGTGCGCTACATCGGTGTCTCAAACTGGGCCGCGTGGCAGATCGCCAAAGCGCTGGGCATTTCCGAGCGACTGGGTCTGGCCCGTTTCGCATCGCTGCAGGCCTATTACACCATCGCCGGACGTGATCTGGAGCGCGAACTGGTACCAATGATGCAGAGCGAAGGCGTCGGGCTGATGGTCTGGAGCCCGCTGGCGGGTGGCCTGCTGAGCGGGAAATATGGCCGCGACGGGCAAAGTGAAGCCGGTGGCCGTCGTCTGGAGTTTGACTTCCCGCCGGTGGAAAAAGAGCGCGCCTTCGACTGTGTGGATGTGATGCGCACTATTGCCGAAAGCAAAGGCGTCTCCGTCGCGCAAATCGCCCTGGCGTGGCTGCTGCATCAGAAGGTGGTGACCAGCGTCATTATTGGTGCCAAACGCGTCGATCAACTGGATGACAACATCGCCGCAACCGGGATCCGTTTAAGCGAAGACGAGCTGAAACAGCTTGATGCCGTCAGCGCACTGCCGCGCGAATATCCGGGCTGGATGCTGGAGCGGCAGGGGGAATATCGTCGTAATCAATTAATACAGCAGAGTATTTAATTCGCTTTGATAGCCGGAACTGCTTTGTGGCTCCGGTTTATCATCTTTACATTTAGTTTTTCTGTCATTGCTGACCAGCGCCAGCAGCAGTCCCCGATCGCCGCAGTGGTATAGATGAACTTTCCTGTCCTGTTGATACTCCTCCAGTTGCCCCGGCAGGTGCTCATATGGGCATATGTTACCATGCTGTTATTAAGGCTGATACATAATTTCATTTTTTCAAATTCACAATATGACTACATTAATTAATTGAATCATATCTATAACTTTTTAATTTTACTTCTCCATTTTCAATCTCAAATATAAAAACTTCCTGAACAATTCTCTTTGAATATTCAGAATAACACACCAAGGATATTTCATTATTTGAAAGTAGGCTGTGAGTGCTTCGCTCAAGTTTAATGGTTGTTTTTTTGAATAATCCAAGGTGTTTTTCTTTTGCATCTACCATAATACTAATGAACTTTTCTTCGGAAGTTGCTTTCTGAAGATCAGGTGATGCACCTTTATATATATCAGAATACCTTCCGTTTTGATATAGCTCATGAAAAACACTCACATACTGTTTAGCGAGGTCTGTATTTATGGGAGAGCAGCCACATAATAAAAATAATAGCGATAATACATATTTCATTATATTTATCCTGTTGATTTACCCAGCATTCCTGCCATGTTTTACAAGCCAGAGCCATAGTCGAAGCATCAACACCGGCTCCTGCCCCCACAGATTCTGTAGATGAATCTGGATTATCTACATCAACAACGTAAGTATACGCAAGATGCCCAAATAATCCCCCTCCAGCCGTCACACCTACAGAATTGCTTACTCCTGATGTTGGTAAAGACTCTGAATATGTAATAGCCGCATTAAACCCACCACCAACTCCAGCATGCCCACATGCCGTAGCATAGATACAAACATCAGATAACATTTCACCTTTCTTTTTAGCAAAAGCGATACCGACTCCAGCATGACCACCTAATGATATTAAGTCTCCACTGTCAGTAATATCAATAGATGAAGTCCCATACGAATCATCATGCCATAAGTCGTATATCAATTGATATAAAAGTACTTCTATACCTTAACGTCATTGACTATCAACAGAAGCATTTCAATCCAAGAAATGCAATACAAAATAATGAAATTTAAAATCCCTAATAGCAATAATTTTAACATTAAACCATTAATTTTATTTTTTAAAAAAATAGTGGGTAATATAGAAAAATGAATAAGGGTGGGTTTAGAAATAGAATAGTGTTATTTTTTATAGTAAACATTAAATGAATAATTAAATCTGATGTTACATAGTTTTTCTGCAAGCGAAATGGATGGTAAACTAGCAGTGCAGCCTGAATTGATAATATAAATATATCAACAATAAAAATTCTTACCAGAAAACGGCTCATTGGTTTGCACCTTCTATTTTTTGGTACTGATCCAGAACAGCGCTTACAAAGTCTTGACAGTTATTCACTATTAAACCATAGTTATCATTTCCATATTGCTTACTTCCTTGTGGAAATAATAAGTTATCTGGTTCATTTTTGACTATCTCGACTGCTTTTTTCATTACTTTATCGTTATATTTTTTCTTTATTACAGATGTAATCATTAGTTTTAGGTTCACTAAATAACCCACTATCAGCACCATAGCCGATATCAGTACCATCATCAAAGAATATATGTGCATGGAAAATGCCAAGATCGAGGCCTGTCATACCATTTGTCCTAAAACCTCGCGAACCTTTAAGTGGTCTTGTACAAATTTGAGTCAAACCTAGTGGATCTGTAAATTGAATTGGATTCAAAGGATAGTGATATAAATTCCATCCCCCCTTCAGCCCTATCGGATCCTGCGTTATATAACGCCCCTGCAGTTGGTCATAAGATCGATATCGGTTATAACACAACCCCGTATCCCAATCATTCTGCTGCCCATTAGTCATATTCAGCGCGCTATCCGATATTGGAGTTTTCCGTCAGCGTACAGTATTCCGCTTTCGCCAGTTCTGTCATATTTTAAATTATAAAAGAATTATGAGCCATATATATTTACAATAATAAAACCAATTATAAAAAATATAATTAAAGAAGTGAAAATGCCATGCAGAATACTGTAAGGCAAGTTGCCATTATTAACTTTATAAATGGAATAACTACTAATTATTCCTCCACCAACAATACTTGATGTGAAAAGTAATCGAACATAGACAAAATGAGTTATCTCCCCCCACAATAAAATAAATATCATATAAAAAACTACAGATACAATACTAATCGTTATTCCTGTCAATACAACCACCAACAAATTCTTCATGATTAATATGAATATCCATACATGCCTGGTTTCAATGAAAATGGAGATGCTCTCCACGCCTTATTAGTACAAATAGCCATTGCTTTAAATAATAGTTTATTCGTTAGCCCACGGTTATCGCTGTGGTACAGTTGGATTTTTCTCCGGGGCATGTACACCGACTCCATCTGAGCGGCCAGCCGTTCCACGTGACTTCCGGCGAATGACCTTTCTCTGCGGTCCACACCTGTTTACTGACGCGGCGTCCCAGCGGGTCGTACAGGTAGCGGTTTTCCTGCAGCGTGACATCCTGTTGTTCACGGCGGTATTGCGCCAGCCGGTTGCTTGCCTGTGGTCGGTGGGGTGTTGTAACGGGTCATACTGCTGCGCCAATTATGATTTCCGCCGATCTCAGCACTAACGAGGCATCCTTCAGGGGCCTCACCTTGTCTTGTTGCCGGTTTTCTGCTCATGAGCTATTCCATTTATAACATTTACGATTTCATTCTATTTCAACTAAATTAAATTCTTATAGTTTTATTACTTTTCCACGTTTGCCTCCGTCATCAATAAAATATGTTCCTAAACGCAATTTATCGCTATCATCCTTTCTCATTAGAGTAAATTCCTCTACTAGTGAATAATGTGTATATGTAGAACGATAAGAAAGTACCACCACATTAGAGTTAATAACATTACTAGATATTAACTCAGATTTTATGAAATCACCTAAGACTTCTTTTTTTCTTTTCATTAAAGTGAAAAAATCTTCTCTTCTTGTGATTTTTTGAAAATCATCAGTCCCATTCGCATATATAGTGGAGAAATCATTCTTATTATACAAATGCTGGAAATAAACAACCTTTTGTTGAGCTTCGTTTCTTACCTCCGCATCACCCTGTATAACAGAAGTTGTTATAAGTCTCCCTGTAAATGCGACAAGCACAGCGAAAAAAAACGCCACTGCAATCAAAATATATTTATTTTTTTTCATTTCATTACCCCAACAACTCGGACAGACATCGAGAAACTTGAGAATACGTCAACTCTCCACCAAAAACCCCTAATCCTGGGCCAACACTTAGTGACTCTGAATAATTCCCAGCCGAATCCTTTACTCCTGAACCAGAAAACTTACCCAATAACCCTCCGGAATATATAACACCTTTCGATTTGGTTTCATCTGGAGATATACCTCCACCAGAAATAGTTCCTGATATAGATAACCCGCCAGCAAATCCTATTCCGCTGTGTTCGCAAAGAATATAGTACGCACAAACATCACTATTTCCTGTTGCTCTGTTATTTGTCCCAATTGATATTCCTGTAGCAAAACTCCCTCCGCTAAAAACGTCCAAAGAGCCTCCAGCGTCAAAAGAAAGAGAGCCCGATGGGGGTAAATATGTCGGCCCATTAGCTGCGTCTATTGCTGTCGTTACATCATCATATGACATATTACCTTCCGATACAGCATTTACTGCGGAACCCAACCATTTACCAAATTCACCACCAAACGCCATCAGTCCCAACGGATCTATTTTCGATACGGGATTGAACGGATACTGATACAAATTCCACCCGCCCCGTAATCCAATCGGATCCTGCGTTATATACCGTCCCTGCTGCGGGTCGTAATACCGGTGACGGTTATAATACAGCCCCGTTTCTTCATCGTACTGCTGCCCCGGCAGGCGGATGAACTTCGCCAGAATCCACATGGTCATTATGTATATATAACATTTTATCTTAACGAGAAAAAGCCATCAGTCAAAATGTCCCATTCAGTTTTGGTGGTATTGATGATGGCTTAACCAGAGATTATGTTATTTATCTTTAAGTTTTATCGCATGAATATCGTCATAACTATTTGTGTTATTTTGTTTCTACCACCTTCTTTTTTTATCACAAATAATTCATTTAATTCATAATTAGCATATGTGGAATGATAGGATATGTTTATTTTATTTTCCCCTATCAATAGTTTCACTTGGTCGCTTTTTAATAAGCGCCCATATTGATACTCACCAAGTACAGAGAGGTTTTTTTCCATAAGTGCAAAGTAGTCTGATTTCGTCATTGACTCTTTAAATTCTTTTGAAACCACATCGGTATAAATCCCATTGAAATCCTCAGAATTAAACAGCTCATGAAATGACTCAACCACAAGGATCGCATCATGAGTATCATTATCATTACACCCAGCCAATGTAACAATACTACAGGTTAATAACATCAAAAAATAAACATACAGTCTCATATCAATTCACTATGTATTTTGTATATTGTTGACAAGTGATTACACCAGTAAACTCTCCGCCGCCAAGACCACCACTGAGAGTTGCTGAAATATGTCAGGATGATACAGATTATCCTTATCCATGATGATTTTTAAAGTCTTTGTATTTCTTATAAATAATCGGTATCAAAAGAAACCACTGAATATATCCGACAAGTACCAAAAAAAGCCATTCAATAGTTAAATATATATAACCAACATTAAGCACCATCTCTTCAATAAAGAATGTTAGCATATACAATATAATAAATGCTATCCCTGTGAATATTATTCCACTCGGGAAAGTCAATAATAACATTGAGTAAATAAGAAAATCCTCAATATCACTGTTTTTTTGCCCATCAAAAAACGATAAAGTAATTACCAAAATTAAAAAAACCATACATAACCAGAAAATTTTTAGAGTAATTGTTATGTGGTTTTTACCTATTATTAACATAACTCATCCTAATTTATTAAACCAACCCATAGGAAGGTTGTTTGTACGACAGGATTTTTGGCAACTTTCTAATACTTCATCCGACCAATCCTGGCAATCTGTACCAAAAGGAATTTGATACCATGGTCGTTTTTTATTAATTACCCGATTTTGGACACATTCATCTACGCATTCCTGGTCATCCACTTGTTTACAAGTACCATTTTCACCCGTAGGCCATGTATCATTAGTTGCTTTCCCTTGGCTACCGGGAAGAAATGCTCCTCCAGATCTATCCTGCCCACCACATACATATCCCCCTTTACCATCATCTACACATAAGTACTGGTGATAAAGCGGGTTCCCCCAGATATCAGGTCCACTACGTGTTCCACTACCACCTAATGAATGAAGAGGGATCATGCACATATATGTGGTTAACCCTAGTGGATCTATATGTGTAACGGGATTAAACGGATATTTATACAGATTCCATCCGCCACGTAACCCTATCGGATCCTGCGTAATATACCGACCCTGCTGCGGGTCGTAATACCGGTGACGGTTATAATACAGCCCATATTATGTAATTTGTAAAAGCATTATATACCATCCTGCAAGTTGTATACGATCAGCTATCGGCATCGATCCATCCCGCTGGCTGCTCAACATGTCTATCTAAGGACATAAATAACCTACATCCGTAACCCAATGCGAATTCTGCTCGATTAAAGAACAACAACTTGGTATATATGGCACAATTTCTGCCTGTTTTTTTTGAATAGCATATTTACAGGCATATCCTTCTTTCAATCCAACATCAGAAAGCGAAGGATTAGCTCCCTTTTCAAGCAATAATTTTGCAAGTTTAATATTATTTTTCCAAATGGCAGTAATTAATGCAGTGTCTATTGGTGATTTTGCTATTGCATCAATATCAGCGCCGTGAGATAGTAAATAGTTAGCTATATCTCTATGTTTCGCTGTTCCATAATATGCAGCAATTATTAAAGGTGTCTCATTATATCTGCCAGTAATAGTGTTTACATCTGCTTGAGCTACTTCAACTAAAAAGTGTACTGCTTCAATATTTGCACTTCCTACAGCTAAACTTAGCGCTTCATTTTTTTCTTTGATTGTCACTGATGAGCATTGGTTGAACTCTTTTGGCTTACATATGTTATCTTTTAAGCATTTTTCACAAAAAAACCACATCTCCTTTAGTTTACTAATCGCCATAGGTGAACTTGCCACAGATGTCAGGGATAGGTTTTTTTCAGACTCATATGCATCGCAGGAAACAATGAACAATGTGAAAATTAGAATCCCTGTTTTTAGGGAGGCTAACGATAATTTTTTTATATACATTATTTTGAATCGATCTCTGTTGTTTTTTTTGCTGCCTCTCGTTGAGCCGCTTCGAAAGCGGGGCCACCTTTTTTTTCCACTGCTAATTGATAAATACCTGCAGCAGTATAGCATTTATAAAGCATATCATCTGAGCTCAGTGTATCCTTCCAGATCTTCTTACATGCCAACACTATGTCGTCTCCAAGATGAGTATCACATGACTGCTTACTGCTTCCTGATGTTCCATAGCAGATATCATGATTTCTACAAGCCTGCATAAAACTAACACCATACAGACCATCTGGAACAAATTTATCTGTACTTTCATCTCCGCAACCATATCCCCAAGGGAAACCGTCAGGCCTTAACGAAACTGGTTTTGTAATATCGGTCCCCTCTGGGGCTACATTTGTAACTTTTGATTTATACCCAGGTTGATTAATAAAGGAACCTAACGAATCCCATCCCGCTAATCCAAGAGGATCAATTTCTATTATTGGATTGGATGTATATACATAAAAATTCCATCCCCCCTTCAGCCCAATCGGATCCTGCGTAATATACCGACCCTGCTGCGGGTCGTAATACCGGTGACGGTTATAATACAGCCCCGTTTCTTCATCGTACTGCTGACCCGGCAGGCGGATGAGCTGCGCCAGATCATGCGGGTTTGTCTCA